>JACIXD010000007.1 GCA_014360645.1 Actinomycetota bacterium
GCGTGCGCAGATGAACACGTGCCAGGCCTGGACCTCCCTGCGCTCGCCTCCGGCTCGCTCCGCCTCCGTCCAGGCACAGGCACCGTTGCGCCTCCCTTCGGTCGGCGCAATCGCTTTCGCGATGCATTCTTCCATGCCTATTCTTTTAATACGTGGGAGCTGAGGAGGTTGTCCAGGCTGCGGAAGATGCCGAGGCCGATGTAGCGCATCCAGTCGCTGGTCCTGGTGGCGCGGGGACGGCGGAAGACGTCGATGCGCCTCGCCTTGGCCTTCGGCCGCCACTCCGGTGCGTAGTCGATCTCCTCCCGGGCTCTGTCCGCCCACTCCATGCGCAGGGCGTCCCCCAGCCACACCGGCACGTACTGCTCGCGGCAGGGATTTCCCGGCGTCATGTAGATGGTGCAGCGCGCGGGGTCCATGAGGAAGTTGTTGAGGGTCCTGGCCACGTTGAACTCCACCAGCGCCTCCACCAGCTCCAGCCGCCGCAGGTGGCGGAAGAAGTTCCAGGGGTGGCAGCATATGGTGGCGTCGTCCACGCGCTCGTCGTAGAGGCTGCGCTCCATCCCGAACTCCGCCAAGGTGGAGTAGTTGAGGCCGTGGTCCCGGGTGATCATCCTCGCCGTGAGGTGGTCGATATCGCCCCGGAAAAGGTCCAGCAGCTCCCACATGCGCGCCAGGCGGGCGAAGGAGCCGGCGATGAGGGGCTCGATGGAGGGGTCCGCTCCTCCGGAGAGGGAGCGGTCCAGGAACTGGTGGTGGTTGGCCGAGGCCAGCACGCCTCCGTGGTCAGAAGCCCTCTCCACCGCCATGTGGTGGTGGGAATGCTCGATGACCACCGCCTCCCCGTTCATGTCCGCGAAGATGTCGTTTGCGTTCATGATGATGGAGATCGCCAGGCCGGGCACCACCTCGCGGGGGTTGTCCCTCCAAACGCTCACCGCGCCGTCCACCGTGGACTGGGTCTCCATGGCCAGGTTGTTGAGCTCGAAGAAGGTCAGGCCTTCCCCCCCGTCCATGGATCCCACGGAATTCACGCAGGAGCAGAGCCCGTCCCCGTTCATCACCCCGATCCCGAAGAGGACGGGGAGCCCCATGCATACGTAAGGCTTGTAGCCCGCGATGTCCCGCACGTAGAGGGGCATCCTGCCCACGATCAGCCGTATCCAGGGCGGCAGGTCGAAGTTCCAGGACACGTAGACCCTGCCGTCGGAGGTCGCCGGGGGCACGGCGGCGAAGTTGGTGCAGCCCGTGGCCGCGGTGGAGGCCAGGGCCAGCCCCCCCGCCATGACCTCGCGCGGCTCCTCGCCCAGGGCGCGCGCCAGCCCGCTCACCCGCTCCAGATAAGCGGGGTAACGCTCCGCGAGCAGGGCCATGTGCCTCCGCGCGCGCGCCGCCTCGGCCGCCGCATCCGCTCCCCGTCTTCTCAAGGCCGACATGGCATACCGCAGCACCCCGCGGTACAGGCGCTCTCTCTTCTTCCCCGCCGCGTACCCGTAGGCGAAATCGTCCTCGGCCATGATCACCTCGAGCATTTCCCCTCCTTTGATGTTTCTGCTCACGCGGAAAAGCCTCCCGTGTTCCCGCCTTATGATCGGCTGCCTTCAGTCATACGGGTCAGGCCTGTCGCCACAGATCCGGCAACCATCGTCATCCACAGCAACCCGGTCGGTTCGTCCGTTCAGGCGCCGCCGACGGCTCAAGAAAGCCTTATTCTTTCTTTATGAAAGGGAGCGGCTTGAGCCTGCCCTCCGGTTCCAGTTTCTTCCATCCCTCGGGGAGCAGCTCCATGACCCGATCGCGGATATACTCGTTGTCCTCCTCCTCGGCGAGGCGGAAAAAGAGATCGAAGGAGACGTCCTGTCGCTCCACGAAATCGGTGACTATCTTCACCATCCTGGCGATGAGCTTCATGCCCTTCCTATCCCGCGGCACGGTGTCCGCCCACTGCCGCAGCGTCTCCACCTGCTGGATGAAGCGGCCCTCCGCCTTCTCCTCCAGGTCCCCCAGCACCTCGTACATCCTCTTCTTGGGCGGGAGGGTGAAAAGCTTCCCGATGTTCACCTGGATGCCCCCGTCCTCGCGCCTGTAGGTGGCCACGGGGAGGATAGGAGCCGGCGCGGCGCGGGCAAGGTTGGCCACCCCGAACTGGAAGGGCTTGACTTCTCCCGGCTTGCTCCTGGTCCCCTCGGGGAACACGAAGACCAGCTCTCCCCGCCGCAGGTATTTCAGGCTGAGCCTGATGGCCTCGGTGTTGTCCTTCTTTTCACGGTCGATGGGGATGACCCCGAAGATCTTCCAGAGGGCCCAACCCATGGGGCCTTCTTTGCCCCGCGCGATCTCCGTCTTCGCCCACGGCCACATGTGACGGTGGACGAGCGCCGGCTTTAAGGCCAGGGCCACGGCCACGATATCCAGGCTGCTCTGGTGATTCGAGACCACGATGAAGGGACCGTAGCGGGGCACGTTCTCCACCCCGGATACCCGGAGATCGTATTTAGGAGAGCGCGCGGCCAGCGCGAAGAAGGGCCTTATGAGCACGTACCTCCACCACATGCCTGGCCACCTTTCCCTCGTCCCGTAGCCGCCGAATCTCTACCTCGGCCCGCCTGCCCCCGATATCTACCACAAATAGATTAAGTCAAGCGCCGCCATCCGTCCACGGCGCGCGTGGGGGTCGCGGAGAAAGGGTGTCCGCGCACGCCGGGCGAAAACCAACTCGTGTCACTGTCCATGCGCGCATGGGGGTCGCGGAGAAAGGGTGTCCGCGCTTCAGCATCACGAATCCGTCCATGGCGCGCGTGGGACTCGCGATAGGCGCGGTCATGCGGGCACCATCTCCGGGTTGTGGGTCGCGTACAACAGCCTGCCCTCCTTGAACACGGCGGCGGGGAAGAGCACGTTCTCCATGTTCTCCAGGGGATTGCCGTGCAGCAGCACCAGGTCGGCCAACTTCCCTTTCGCCACCGTCCCCAGGTCATCCTCCATGCCCAGGATGCGCGCGTTGTTGATGGTCGCCGCCTGCAGGACATGCAGCGGCGTCATGTCCGTGGCGAACTCCATGAGCACCATCTCCACGCCCAAGCCTCCCGGGAACCCCTGGGGAGTGCCCCCGTCGTTCCCGCAGCCGATGAGGGCCCCGGCATGGTAGAGCCGGTTGAGATTCTCCTGTCCGTTGACCAGGGCCTCGGTGAAGATCTTGGGGTCCAGGGTGAACAAGAGGTGCTTTCTCTCGGTGTATCCGGGATCGCGGTAACGCTTCTCGAAGCGCAGGAGCTCGCGGTGGATGGCCGGCTCGCACATAGCGGGATACAGGGTCCTCACCACCTCCAGCCGGTGTGCCAGAGCCTGCCTCACCAGGGGATGGTCCAGATAGGGGTCGGCATGGCTCGCCCCGCAGAGCGCCCATCCCACCTGTACCGTGGGCACGATGAAGCGTTCTCCAGCCGTGAACTCCTCCACCTCGCGGGCCTCCAGGAGCTGGTCGGAGGGGAGATGCTCGAGTCCGTCAACCCCGAACTCAAGGGCGCGCTGGAACCCCCTGCGGAAGCGGTGGTGCACGGAGACCTTCATCCCCCGCGCGTGCGCCGCCTCCACCAGCGCGCGCAGGGAGGCGTCGTCCAGGATGTTCAGCGGCTTCTGGCCCACGAAGAGGGAACGGTCGTCGAAGGCGGTCTTGATAAAGGAGGCACCGAGCTCCGCGTTCCTCTCCACCGCCTCCACCGCCTCGGCGGGAGTCCTCACGGCGAACCCGAACTCCCCCACCTTCCGCGCCACCGGTCCCGGCAACGGGGGAAGGAAGTCCGGATAGCCGCCGGGAGCGTTGATGAACGAACCCGCGTGCACAACCCTCGGGCCCAGAAGCCTGCCCCCCTCCACCGCCTCCATGAACCTCCGCATCTGCAGTGGCAGGGTGCCCACGTCCCTGACCGTGGTCACGCCATGGGTGATGCATTCCTCGAAGTTGCGCTCGAACTGCCTCACCGCCGCCGAGACCACCTGGGGGCCGAAACGCAGCGTGGAGGTGAGGATCATGTGGCAGTGGGCGTTGATGAGGCCCGGGATGACGAAACGCCCGCCCGCGTCCAGAGAGGTCATGCCGCCGATCTCCGCGGCCTTTTTCTCGGTAAGGATATCCTCTATGCGGCCGTCCCTCACCAGGATCCCGCGCCTGTGGAGCACCGCGCCGGTGAGCACGTCCACGATCTCCGCGTTCCGGATGAGGTATCCTTCCCCCCGGGGCGGCGACCACACCTCCGCAGGGCGCCTGTCGCTGCGCATGCGGCGTTCCGCCAGAAACGGTTCGATGGCCGCCATGAGCGCCCCCGCGGCCGCGAGCTTCGCCATCCTTGCCGGTGAGAAACGCATATGTATCACCCCTTCTTTTCCTCTTGCTTTCCTTTATTCTATCACTGCGGCTCTCTCCGGCCTCCACCCTGGAGATGCGACCGCCGGCGAAGGGGCCGCGTTGCCCACCGCGGCAGCGGCCCCATGATGGACGCCGCGTCAAGGGGGGCGGCCACTCCAAGACCGCTCGGAACGGAGTTTAAGCACAGGCCTCACGGTCCATAATCATCCTGGGTGACGGTTCCCGAGGGCTTCCAGGCCGTGAGATCTCCGGATCTCCTGGCCCTTCGTTGCGGGTCAGGGAGAGAAAGCGAGGAGGGCGATTTGGGCGGCAGGCTCGACGCCGTGATCATAGGAGCGGGACTGGGAGGGCTTACCGCCGCCGCCCGCCTGTTACACGAGGGGCTTTCGGTACTGGTCCTGGAGGCGGAAGCACACCCCGGAGGCACCGCCTACCTCTACCGGCGCCGGGGATTCCTCTTCCCCATGGGTCCCCTGGGTTTCAGCTCTCCCCAACTGGTGAAGGACGCCCTGAACGACGCAGGTATCACGAGAGAGCTTGAGACACGGCGCGTCCACTACCAGCTCACGGCCTTCGGGATGCGCGTCCCCCTCTCCCTGCCCTACCGGGAGATGATAACCAGGCTGAGCGAACTCTTTCCAGACGAGGAAGCCGGGATAAGCAGGTTCTTCGGCCACATGCGCAATCTCTCCCGCCTCCAGGAACGCCTGGCCGGGGAGGGGGCGTCCCGCACCAGGCGGGGCGAAGCGGTTGATGCCGCCGCCTATCTTTCCGGCCTCATCAAGGACTGGAGACTGCGGCGCATACTTGGAGGTATGGGCAGCCGTGAGCCATACTCAGACCTGGCTCTCCTCTCCTCCATGTGGTCTCTATTGTGCGAGAGAGGTATCCACTACCCTCTCATGGGCATGCACGGTCTGTGCGACCTCCTTGCCGGGCGCCTGGGTTGGAACCCTAGCCAGGCGCACGCGGAGGGAAGCGGCGGGCGCTGCGATCCCCTTCCCATCCGCACCGCGGAAAAACCGGCGACTTTCGCATCGGGAGGATCGCCGGCAGGCCGCTTGTCGCTCAACACCCGCGTCGCCGGGATCACGGTGGACAGAGGAAAGGCCAGCGGCGTCCTGCTGGAGGACGGGACGAGGATCGAGGCGGGGGCGGTGATCAGCAACGCCGACTTCAAGACCACCTTCCTCCATCTCCTCCCCCGCGAGGCGGTGCCGGAAGGACTGCGCCGCGACGTCTTCTCCGCGCGCTTGACTCCCTCAAATCTCCAGGTCTGCCTGGGGCTGGACGAGTCACGCGTAGACCTGTCCGCCTACGGCGAGGCGAGCCGCATCATCCACCGCCGCCAGGAGGGAGAGGGACCTCCCGCGGGCGGTCCGGACTGGGGGGCCCCAGAGATCGACCCCCGTTCCCTTGCGGGCGAGGAGATGGAGATCGCCCTGCTCTCCCGGGACGACCCCTCCCTCGCCCCGCCCGGCCACTCCGTCATGGTCATCAGGACGTCCGCGCCCCACCGGCACTTCGCAAGGCTCCGGCCGAGGCGCGGAAGGCGCTCGCGGGGCTACTTCGCCTACAAGACGGCTCTGGCCGGTGTCCTCATCGAGGAGGCGTCAAACATCGCTCCCGGGCTGGCGGACGCCGTGGTGTACATGGACGTGGCCACCCCCCTCACCTTCGAGGAAAGGGGAGGGCGCAGCGAGGGCGCGGTGGCCGGCTGGTCCTGGGAGAGGAAGGCGGGTAAGGGACGGGAGGAGAAGGAGCTGGTGCGCACCCCCATCGCGGGGCTCTACATGGCTGGGCACCAGGCCTTCTCCCTGCTCGCCCTGGGCGGCGTCCCCTCCGCCATGCTCTCCGGGCTCAAGGCCGCCGCGTATCTCCTCGCCGGCGCCGGCCCCGTTGACGAGATGCGCATCCCGGTGTAGAACCGGTCTCTTGTTCGATTGCGTGGGTTCTGATCCTAATGTGGTAATATATCCCATTCACGTCACGCCGTCCGAGCGGCACGGGAAGACCTCTGTGCCATCCCGGTCAGACACCATCCTAAACAACGCTTCGTGGAAATCATCGTGAGCACGCCTCGTAAAGACTATTAAAGACTATAATTACATTATGGATCCGATCGTTCATGAGGAACGGTCGTGTTTGCGGGCAACGGTGGGATCAGCGCCGCGTCGCGGCTCGCGGCAGCTGGAGGATGTCGGGCAGGGTGATGGAAGAGGAGGGTGCAGGTTGTCTTTGAGGAGAAAGACCGCCCTTATCCTGCTGGGGATATTCCTGGTCCTTCTAGCCGTGCTGTGTTTCTCCTCCTGGCTGTTCATCATGGGGAGCTTCGGACGCCTGGAGCATGACGACGCCGTCGACGAGGTGCTCCGCGCCAGGAACGTCTTCGAAGACGACCTCCGGAACATCGACACCGTGCTCCGCGACTGGGCCGTGTGGGACGACGCCTATGCCTTCATGGCCGACCGCAACCAGTACTTCATATCCTCCAACCTCACCCCTGGGGTATTCGAGAACCTGCGCCTCGACGTCATCGCTTTTTTGGACACGCGGGGCGAGCTGGTCTTCGGCAAACGCTACGACGCCGCAAGCCGCGGCCTCCTGCCCCTCTACCCGGACCTCCTCCCCGCCCTCGAGCCCGTGCTGGGCGCGACGCAGGACACGGGGGAGGGCAGGCGGGCGGCGGGAGTGCTTTCGCTCTCGGAAGGGCCACTGCTCCTCGCGGCGGAGCCCATCCTCACCAGCGCCGGAGAGGGTCCGCCCAGGGGCACCCTGGTCATGGGACGCCTGCTGGACGAGGAGGAGGTGCTGCGTCTGGCCGAGATAAGCCACCAGGACCTGGACATCGTGCCCGTGGCGGGCGAGGGGATGCCGCTGGATCTCGAACGTGCGCGGGCGAGGCTGCTGGAGGGGGAGGATACCGTGACCCTCTCCCCCGCCGCCGGGCGCATCGCCGGCTACATGCTGATAGAGGACCTGCGTGGGGAACCAGCGCTGGTGATCAAGGCCGAGCTCCCGCGCAACATCCACCGGCAGGGGATCAACACCCTCCTCTGGTACGCACTCTTCCTCCTCGCCTCCTTCCTCCTCTTCGGCGCGGCGATGTTCCTGGTCATGGAGAGGATGGTGCTCTCGCGGCTTGCCCTTCTCAACTCGGAGGTGGCCGCGATAGGAAGATCGGCGGACGCCGGCGCGCGCGTGGGAGCGGAGGGAAAGGACGAGATCTCCCATCTCGCCTCATCCATCAACGCCATGCTCGACCGCCTGGAGCGCAGCGAGGAGCGTTTCCAGTCCCTGATCGAGAACGCGCTGGACATAGTGGTCATCATCGACCGCGAGGGCACCGTCACCTACGAGAGCCCCGCGGTGCAGAGGATCCTCGGCTACGAGCGCGGCTATTTCCTCGCGCGTAACGCCTTCGAGCTGGTGCATCCCGATGACCTGGAGAAGGTGATGCAGACTTTCGCTCGCCTGCTGCTGACACCGGCTGGGATAGAGCGCGTCGCTTTCCGTTACCGCGACAGCGCCGGAAGATGGCGGCACTTCGAGGTGCTCGCCTACAACATGCTTGAAGACCCCGGGGTCGAGGGCATAGTCATCAACGCCCGGGACGTGAGCGACCAGGCCAGGGCACGGGAGAGGGTCTCCCGCCTCAACCGCCTCTTTATGGGTCAGGTGGCGGACAGCAACCGGAACATGAAGAACGTCGTGCTCGCGGCAAGGGAGCTGCTGGAGGTGGACCTGGCGGGATACATGCGCGCCGGGCGCGGCGGCTATCTCCTCTTCACCAGCGAGGATGCCTCCGCCACCCCGCGTCCCGTCGAGGACGCGGACCGCTACCTCGCCTTCGACATCATCGCCAAGGGCCTCCGGGGGCCCGTGGTGATAGGGGATATCGCCTCCGAGGGGTTCGTGGACACCTCGCCTCTGGCGGTGAGGCACCGGCCCAGGTTCTTCGCCGGCCATCCCGTAACCGCAGGAGGCAGGAGCAGGGGCTGCCTGTTCCTCATGGATAAAGCAAGGGGGGCCCTGGACGAGGATGACCTCTCTCTCCTGGGGACCCTCGCGCACGTCCTCTCCGTCGAGGAGGAGCGCCTGGCTTATGAGCAGGGGATCAAGGACTTCCTGGACGTGGCCAGCCACGAGCTGAGACACCCCATAACCCTCATGAAGGGTTACGCCCTGACCCTGAGAGACTACGGAGACCGCCTTGAGGAGGGACAGCGCCGCGAGTTCCTGGACATCGTCAACCAGGGCGCGGACCGCATGGATGCGTTGATCAAGGAGCTCCTGGACGTCTCGCGCATCGAGAGGGGCCGGTTGGAGCTGAAAAAGCACCTCGTGGCGCCCGCGGAGGTGGTGGCCGCGGCGGTGGGCGAGATGCGGGAGAAATGGCCCGCCTACCGCTTCGAGCTGAGGGTGGAGGACTCTCCGGCGCCGCGCGATCTGGACCCCGAGAAGATCGACCGCTTAATGGTCATACTCATGGACAACGCCTGCGAGCATTCTCCGCCTGGCTCCACCATCGACGTGACGGTGGAGGAACGGGACGAGGGCTTGCTGGTCTCGGTTATGGACCACGGGGTGGGTGTCCCGGAGGGCGAGCGCGAGCTCATCTTCGAGCGCTTCCACCAGGTGGAGGACACCCTGCGCCGCTCATCCCAGGGCATGGGGCTGGGCCTGTACATCGCCCGCGAGATCGTGCAGGGGCACGGAGGCCGCATCTGGCACGAGCACCGCGAGGGCGGGGGGTCCATCTTCCGCTTCACCATCCCCTGAGCCGATGGGAAGCCCAGGCCGCCTGCGGCGCCCCTGCGCGCGCTGGGTGACCGCTATGTTCACCACCGCCGGGCTCACCCTCTCGGCCGCCCCGGACACCGCGCGCAAATAGGCGTCCAGGGGGTCAGGCCCGGATTTTGGATCATGGACCGCCCTCAGTCAGGATAGCTGTTTGTCAGAGGGGTCAGTCGTTCATGTCTTGCGGACGAGACGCCACCGAGAATGAGAACAGCTCTTCGCCACCAAGACACCACATATCGCTTATCTAAGGTTTTTTCGGAGCGGCCCCTAATTATCAACTTCTTGTGCTTGATTCCTTCGATCAATGGGTCTCGATCCAAATTCCGGGCCTGACCCCTTGGGTTTGACCCCTTGGATTTTGCCCTTCACCGGTCGATCTCGAACACGCACGCCTCGGCGCCCGCGGCCGCGCAGGCCACCTCCCTGGCCTCCAGCCTCTCGCCGGTGATGGCGCTGACATGGCCGGCCACCAGCCCCGCGAAGATGTGGCACACCGGCTCGCCCGAGGGCGGCAGCCACGCCGCCTCCTGGGAGTTGAGCAGGGTCACCCGGATGGGGCGGGAGCGGTAGTCGAATTCCGCGATGCGGCCCCATCCTCCCTCGTTGAGGATCAGCCGCGCCACCATGGTCTCCACGTGATCCAGGAAGCGGGCCATCCTGGGGTCGGAGCGCACCCTGTCGATGAGCCCGGCGCTGGTGACCAGGGGGACCAGGATCTTCGGGGCCCAGCGTCCCTGCTCCAGGGCGTAGGTCGCCTCCTTGAAGCCGGCCTGGTAGCCGATCTCGTAGAGGTAGCGCTCCTTCTCCGCTCCCGCCGCCTCCCCCAACACGTGGTGGAGGATCTCGACGATCTCCGAACCGAAGAGCACCTCGTCCACGCCGCCGATACCGATGCGTCCCTTCTCCGCGTCCACGTCGTGGATCTCGAAGGCGGTAGACCCCATATAGGCGCGGGGCAGGACCGGGAGCAGCCCAGAGAGCAGCGGCGCGTTGGCCACGGGTCGCAGGAAATACCTGACAAACCGCGGATGTCTGTCCGCGAACTCCAGCGCGGCCAAGGCCATGCGCAGCTTGATCCCCACGAACATCCTTCTCCTCCTCCCTCGCCCGGCGGCGGATCTGCTCCCGCTGGGATCGTTCCCTCACTCGTATTCCACGCTCACCGCGTCCAAGCGCACCGCCTGGTTTCCGTCGCCGACCAGGAAGACCCTGACGTGCAGGGTGCCGCTCCCGGCCTGGGCCGCGAAATCGCCGATGTGGCTCTCCACCTCCGAAGCGAGGTTGGCCTCCCTGCTGGTCGCGGCCTCGCTCCAGCGCTCCCCGTCGTGGTAATACCAGGTCTCGCCATCCGGTGAGAGCTGGTAGAGCACCGCGCCCTCGCTGCCCTCGCCCAGGGTCTCAGCGAACCCGGTGAGCCTCGTATAGGCGACGCCCTCCCGGGTGACCAGGGAGGGTCCGGCGGCGGCGTAGGCGCCGGGCGGATACTTGACGATGAAGGTGGTGTGCCCGACATCCTCGTTGCCCGCCAGGTAGGAGAAACCCAGGGTATAGATGTTGCCCTCCCCGTCGACAAGGCAGGAACGCGTGCCCACCAGGTAGCCTTCCCTGGCCACCGTCCTGGGGAAGCCGCCGGCGAGGGAACCGTCCTGCCCGTAACGCAAGGTCAGGACCACGGGGGGCGCGGCGGCGGCGATGAAGGCGGCGGCGATGGCGCCCGCGCCGTCCACGCCCCCACGCCAGGCGTCGGGAGGGCTGCAGTTGCGCACGCCGTCCTGCCCGTAGATCTGCGGCCAGCCCGGCAGGAGCTGCCCGTCCGCGCCGTACTTGGCGACCATCAACTGGCCGGTGATCGGCCTCTGCGGCATGTCGGTGTTGGAGCCGACGACCACCAGGTTGCCCGCGGGGTCGAAAGCCCCCTGGTGGTACTCGGGCGCCTGCTCCGGAAGGGGGTGCTCGTAAGTGGCGGTCCAGAAGGCGTCGTCGGGCAGCCTTTTCAGCTCGGCCAGGGAATCGCCGCCGTCGTTCACGCTGATCAGGCCGGCGTCGAACGCGAAGGCGGAGGGGTCGTCAAACTCCCAGACCTGCCGCTTCACCTCTTGCCCGCCCCCACATCCGGCCAGCAGCCCCGCGAGCACGAGCGCCGCCGCGCAGAACCGGAAAGCTCTCATGGCCATCCCCCCTCTTCACGCACCGCCGCCAAGATGCCGCGTATATATTACTACGACGGGGGGGACAGAGCTCTCCGGCCCGGCACGGTGCCCGCGTCAGCCGCATGCTCTAGACGCCGGCCGCGAAACCCGGGACGGGCGTGTATCGGGGGCTTATCGGGCTTGTCGCATCCCGTAAAGGCAGCGCTCGATGTGGCGGCGGCAGGCCAGCAGGACCTGGTCGGAGAGGGCGTTCCCCTTGAGCGCCCGGGCCAGGGTGAGGCCTCCGACCATGGTCGAGAGCACGGCCAGCGCCTCGTCCCGCGGGTTATCCGCTCCCGCCTCGCGCAGGCGCGAAGCCATCTCCTCCACGCTCTCCCCGATCTCCTCCGCCAGCGCCTCCCGCAACTCGGCATCCTCCCGCGCCACCTCGCCCAGTGTGGCGGGCAGGGGGCATCCCAGGTGCGGGTTGTCACGGTGCTGCCGCGACAGGTAGCTCCTGGCCACGGCGTTGACCCACTCGCTCCCCTTCCTCTCCCCGGCGCTCGCCGCGAGGAGGGCGCGGGACCTGCGGAAGGCATCCCGCAGGGCCTCCGCCATCAGGGACCGCTTGGAGGCGAAGTGGGCGTAGAAGCCGCCCACGGTCATGCCGGCGCCCTCCATCACCTCCGCTACGCTGGCGCCGGAGATGCCTTTCTCCCGCATGAGGGTTCCCGCCGACGTGAGTATCCTCTCCCGGCTTCTCTCCTTCCTCTCCGCCTTCGCGTTGCTCAAGGCGAACCTCCTCTTTCGCACCGGCTCCCCGTCCGGGACTCAACCCTTCATACGCGCGGCCAGGAAGGACTGCAGGTCCGGGGGCGGGCTGGCCTCCTCGCGCGGCCTGAGCCTGATGGCCTCGTCGCCCTCGCAGGTCGGCGCGCATACGCCGCAGCCGATGCACAGCTCCGCGTCCACCACCGCGACGTCGTCGACCAGGGATACGGCCCTGACCGGGCACCTGTCCACGCAGGTGCCGCAGCCGACACAGTCGTCGCTCTCCACGCACGCCACGTAATTGGAGCGCGCGTAGGTCAGGAGTCCCCGCTCCGACCGCACGCGGAAGAACCCGCAGCAGCAGGGGCAGCAGTTGCAGATGGTGCGCAGGCTGCCCTCAAGGTTGTCGCAGACGTGGACCAGGCCTTCCTCGGTGGCGGCCCTGAGCATGGCCAGCGCCTCGTCCGCGGTCAGCTCGCGCGCCTTGCCCATCTCCACCATGTAGCGACCCAGGCTGCCGAAGTGCATGCAGCGCTCGGTGGGCCGGTCGCATCCCTCGCCGGTGTATTTGCCGATCTGGCGGCAGGGGCAGTGGCCCACGGCGATGAAGGAGGCTTCCCTCACCTTCTCGGCCAGGGCGTCATATGGAAGGACCTGGGAGGCGTCCTCGAGGGTCTCCGCGATGGGCACCACCCGGATGAGGGGGATGCCCCGGGCCATCTCCTCGCCGAAGCCCTCGTCTATGTATTCCTTCCACAGGCGCGAGAGCTCGCGTTTGACGGGCGTGTCCAGCCCGTCCAGGAAGGGCACCTCCACGAAGCCGACGATGCTGGGGAGCAGGCGGTAGATTCTCTCCTTTCCCGGCTTCTGCTCCGTGAACACGGTGCCGCGGTGGGCCATGGCGTCCAGGATCTCCTCCAGCCTTCCGGCCTTTTCCGGCAGCGCCGCCTCCACGTCGGCCAGGGTGCGGTTCTCGTAGATGGCCAGCTTCAGGGCCACCTCCGCCTCCTCACCGGGATAGAGTATCTTGAGTATCTCCAGTAGCGTGGGGGACATGGGCACGCCCGCCACCGCCTTGTCCAGGTGACGCGCCAGTTCCTCGTAGACCTGTCCGCTCATCTCTTCCTCCCTTTCCGCGGGCCTTTCCGGCCCTCACTAATATTATGTTTATAATATTATACTAATAATATTAGTCACCTGCGAGAGGGCAATGTACGGCGGCGGACATGCTTGGGCTCACGATTCCATAGGCCACATGTCGCTTGTGCCGTAAGGCCGCGCTTGCACGCTTAAGAACGGAGGGCTCCGGGGAACTGGGGCTCCCCTCTTTTGACGCCTCCGGCAGCCAGGAAGGGGATGCGTCACCCGCCTTCTTCCGCGCGGCGCTTGTGGGCGCGGTTCATGGCCTCGAAAGGTTTCCTCGATGAGCGCAACATCGCTTTGCCGAGCAGGGGAGCCGCCAAGCCGAAGGCGGAGGCGCCGTGCCTCAGACGGGTCTTTCCGTCGGGCGTCTCCTCCATGGTCCAGTAATGGTCGAAGCCGAAAAGCCCCGGCAGGCGCGGCCATCCCAGCCAGCGCAGCTCCCGTCCCGGGTCCACCACCGTGAGCCTGGACCGGAAATTGTAGCCCCGGCTTCCCTCCGGCTCGAAGCACACCTTGAGCATGGACCCCACGCGCAACTCGCCTGAGGCCCGCCTGATCATGGGGTTCCACTGCGGATATGAAGCGAGGTCGGTAAGCACTTCCCAGACGCGTTCCGCCGCCGCGTCGATCTCGATCTCCGTTTCCATATTTTCCTTATTAAACATGGCGCCTTCCTTTCCCTCTCCCGCCTCAATCGAGAGGCCTGCCGAACAGGGCGCGGTATTCGAACTGGTCGTGGGAGGCGACGGCGCGCACCTCCTCGCCGTGCTCCCGCAGGAGCCGCCGGATGCGCCCGACGGTCTCCATGGCCCGGGCATGGTCGCGGTGGGCGACGCGCCTGAAAGCCCTCACGCCGATGGGGGCCTTGCCCACCTCCCGCAGCTCCTCCTTGACGTAGTAGGCGTCCCCGCAGTGCAGGATCCAGCCCTCCCCCGTGTCCACCGCCACCCCGCAATGGCCGCGCGTGTGCCCGGGAAACGGCACCAGCAGGATCTCGCGCGGCAGCCCGGGCAGTTCCCGCACGCACTCCAGACCGAACCAGTCCTGCGCGGAGACGGTGTCGTAGGTCACCCACTCCGGACCGTGGGCGAAGTGGCACTCGCGGTAGCGGTCCCTCTCCATGGCGCCCGCGGGGTTCCGCGCCGCTTCAAGCTCCGCCGCCAGCACGTGCACCCGCGCACGGGGGAGATCGGGAAGCCCCCCGGCGTGGTCCCGGTCCAGGTGGGTGCAGATGACGTCGGTGACCCGCGCGGGATCGAGTCCCAGGCGCGCGATCTGCTCTACCGCCGGCAGCGAGGGATCGGTACGGACGTTGAGGAGCAGGTTGGCGCGGGACCCCAGGCGGCCGGGATCCCGCATATCGGCGGTCCCGAAGCCCGTGTCCACCAGCACCAGGCCGTTCCCCGTCTCGATGAGCATGCATATGCAGCAGCTGCGGTCCTGCATGGCCGAGAGCAGCGGCGCGATGCGCGGGTACATGGTCCCGCAGTTGAGAAAGCGCACCTTCATCAAGCCTTCCTCCTGTTTATCCCTTCGCCGCGGGGCGAAAGTTCCGGCATTAGCGTGAGAACTGCGCCTGCAGCCACGCGAAGGTGAGGTCCAGCCACTCGCGGTAATGACCCATGGCGCAGTGGTCGTCGTCCTCGTAGAGCTTGAGCAGGCCGTGCGGCGCCCGGGTGGCGAGCAGGATGGAGTCCTTCGTCCCCAGCAGGGTGTCGCGGTCCCCGTTGATGACCAGGAGGGGGATCTCGATACGCCGCCAGAGGCCGTTCCTCTCGAAAGAGAGCTCGTCCAGCCGCGCGGCCATCTCCCTGAGACTCGCGGCTCCGGTGACCTTCTTGAGCGCCGAGACGATGATCTCCGGGGTGCCCAGGGAATTGCCCGGCCCGAAGGCGTGGTGCAGGGGAGCCCCGCAGGCCACGGCGCAGCACAACCTGCCGCTCACCGCCGCCATGCGCGCCGACCAGTATCCCCCGAAGCTCGTGCCCACCATGGCCACGCGCTCGGAGTCGACCCTGGGGTGGGAGGAGAAGTGATCGATGACCCGGTGGTAGATCTCCTCCGATTCCCCGGACATGGGCTGCCGGTAAGCGTAGGTCCCGGGCATCTCCATGAGGAAGACGCCGATCTCGGCGTCACGGTAGACGAGCAACGGCAGGGCGAGCTCCTGCACCGTGCCCTCGAGACCGTTGGTGACGATGACCATGGGGACCTTTCCCTCCCCTTCCGGGAAGCGCGCGTATCCCTCCACCGTCTCCCCCGCCGCCTCGATCACCACCTTCTCCATGCGGTCGTCCAACATGGGGGTGCCGCGCTCGAACAGCTCCCTGGCCTTGCGGTAGGCCTGCATCCTCAGGGGCGTGTCGCCGGGGAAGGCGCTCACGGTGTAATAGGTCATCGCCTGGATCAGAAGCCTGATAGCCTCCTGCCCGCCTTCCTCGCCTCCCCGCGACAGCAGCTTCTCCGCTTTCTCTTCACACTCCGCCGCGATGGCGTTCCAGTAACCGCACCAGGCTGTCTCCTCGAAGGACCTCAGGCCGTCGAGCTGCCCGGCGAAAAGGTCGGGGTCGATGCCCCCCATGTTGGCGTAGCGCAGGCGGAAGAGCTGCGGCAGGAAGAAGCGCACCCCCAGCCGCTGCGCCGCCCGCTCCGTCTGCCCGGAGACGAGGCAGAGGGTGGTGAAGAGGTCCTTCGCGACCGACGCCGGATGCACCTCTCATCCCTCCATCATCTTCGCGAGCCAGGCCGCTATGGGCGGGACGATCTCGTCCACGTAGTCCGTCATCACCAGGTGTGGCTTGTCCTCCAGGTAGAGGAACTCCTTCTCGCAGGTCAGACGGTCGTACACCCGGCGCACGTAGTCCTCGGGGAAGATGTTGTCTCGCCCGGCGTGTACCACCATCACCGGGACGGCGATGTCCTCCACCCTGCGGGCCATGGGGGTGGTGGGGAGGGAATGGAGGGCGCGCAGGCTCACCGCGGTCAACGCCAGCGGGTCTTCCTTGAGGAAGCGCAAGACGTCCGGGATGATGCGGCTGGGCTCGGCCTTGAGGTCGAGGTAGAGGGTCACCGGGATCATCAGCTCCCCCAGCGGCGAGTCCATCAGCGGCTTGAAGGCGGGCAGGAGGGGCATCAGGGGCTTGAACATCCCGGGCCGGCGGGTCATCCTCTCGTTGTCCGGCTCGTCGGGGGCGATGACGTTGTGGCAGACGGCGGCCTTGAGGCGGGGTTCCGCCGCCGCGCAGTAGAAGGCGACCATGCCTCCCTGGCTGGAGCCGGAGACCGCCACCCGGTCCCCGTAGGTCCCGATGGCGTGGTCGATGACCGCCAGGGCGTCCTCGGCCAGCTGGCCCAGGGTGTACACCCCCCGCTTGCCGCTGCTCATGCCGTGGCCGCGGGGGTCGAAGCCCACCACGTTGAAGCCCTGCCGGCTCAGCTTGTGCATGAACTCGGTGTAGAGCAGGGCGTAAACGCTGGTCCCGGGCACGAAGACCATCGCCGGGTCCCCCGGCTGGCTGCGGAAGTGATAGAGGGCCAGCCTGCGGTCCCCCAGCTCGAGCCATTCCTCCTCCCAGGTGCCGTAGAGGTCTCCCATGCCCACCCTGATGAGGAGGGACGCGGCATAGGCCCTAGCCTCCTCTTCCGAGGGCACCTTCCTGTTCATCATGGCGTAGCTGTAGGCCGCCCATCCCGCGAGTCCCGCCGCCGCCGCGCCCGCGGCCTTCTTCACCTTGCTCACCTCGACCTCCCTTCGCCAATCCCGGTCCTGGACTCGAGTCGCCGCGTGCATGCCGATCTCGTCTCTTCTTCCGTTCAGGCTTCCCTTCGCCGTTCTCACGCTCGAGCAGCACAGGCGGTTCCGATCATGCCGACCTCATCCCCCTCTTCGTCTCGACCCGTCTTTGCGAGGGCGGTTTCCTCCCCGCGACGGACGGGGGCGAGACATCCCGTGGGGTAAGGTCGGAGCGAGTCATCGTCCCACGCGTTTAAGGCCCTGTTTATGAGTGATGACTCATTCACTTCCAGCAGGCTATGATTATCACACCACCCCGGCCGTGTCAAGGCGGCTTAAAGCCAGGATGAACCTGGTTCACTTGGGAGAATACTGCGTTATGGGGGAAGTTGTCGACCTGCGCCTATGCGCGATGGCTCTTTCTTCTATTATTCTATGAACTATAATATTATGATTTCATAGAATAGAATCTTGCGGGAGGTGGAGGAATGGAGAAGGAAGAGCGTCCCATGAAGATCGGCGAGCTGGAAAGGCTTTCGGGCGTGCCTCGCCACACCATCCACCTCTACCTGCGCCATGGCCTCCTGCCTCCACCCGTCAGGACGGGCCGGACCATGGCCTACTACCATCGGTCACACCTCGACCGCCTGGCCGAGATCGCGCGCGTCAAGGGCTCCGCGCGCGTCCCCCTCGCCTTCCTCAAGAGGATGCTGGGGGAGATCGAGAGCGCGGAGAAAGGGGAGGGGAAAGGCGAGGACGCCGGGGCCGAAAAGGCGCCGGGGGAGGAGCGCAGGCGGCAGATACGGGAAGCGGCCGTCGGGGTCTTCCTGGAAAAAGGCTACCAGCGGGCTAGGATCCAGGACATCACCGCCGCGGCCGGGATATCCACCGGCACCTTCTACCTCTATTACCGCGACAAGCGTGACCTCTTCATGGACGCCATCGACGAGCTCATCCGGGGCACGGTGGCTGGCCTCGAGGAGGTCGCGGCGAGGGAAGGCGATCCGGTCAGGGCGGCGGCGGCGATCGCCGGCTTCTATATCGACAGCTACGGCTACTTCTCGGGCATCATCAACCAGCTGCGCGGGCTGATGGCCTCCGCGGAGCCCTCCGCCCGGGAAAAGTTCGTCTCCCTCCACAACCGCATGGCCGATCCCATCGTGCGCGAGCTCCGCGCCGCCATGGCGAGGGGGGAGATACGCGAAGTCGACCCCGAGCTGCTCGCTCGAGCCCTCATGGGCATGGTGGAGTTCCTGGCCATCCGCCTTTCCTTCGATGGCCGCTACACCACGGACCAGGCGGTCTCGTTCCTGGTGGACCTGCTCATGAAGGGCGTGGGCAGGGGTTGAGCGGCGCGGCGGCCACGGTCCCTTCGCCTAAAGCTCCCAGGCGGCGTCGAACCCGTCCCTCACCGCGTTGTGGATGCGCCCGGGCTGGCGGGCGTCGCCCACCACGCGCACGCGCGCAAAGCGGGGCTCAAGCTCCCGCGCCAGGCGGTCGTCGCTCTCCACCCCTTCCTCCAGCTCGATGCCCTTGCCGGGCGGTTCCATGTACTGGCAGAACTCGTCCACGGTGAGCCTGAAATAGGCGGCGATCTGTTCCGAGGGGGTGCCGTCGAAATTGGCCATCCCCACCCCCATGGGGGCCATCACCACGCGGTTCCTGATGGCGAGCTTTCCTATCCTTCCCTCGCTGAAGAGATACGGGTACTGCATCTGCCGCCTCCTCTTCCGGGCCTCACGTCGCCGGACCGATGATCACGATATTATGCCCTCGCCGAACAGTCCACCCTCACGCCGCCGGCGGTGCCGGGCACGAGACGGGTTTGGTTAGAGAGGACCTGCCGTGGGTAGAATATCGACAGCTAAGAGGGTCCATCGCATTGGGGAAGGTGGAGCGGTCCAGGCCGTGGAGGAGATCCTTAAAGAAGCGAAGGGAGAGGGCGCGAAGTTCTCGCGGAGGATCCTGCGCCTCCTCTACCAGCCCTACAAGTGGCTTGTGTTCCTGCCCCTCTTCGTCCTTTCCACCTGCTTCTTCGTGGGGCTGGGGGTGGTCTTCATCTTCCTCTTCGACGACAGGGTCGCCAACCGCACCACCGGAGTATGGTGGGCGCGCTTCAACGCCTTCATAACCCCCATGCGGGTCAAGGTCATCGGGAAGGAGAACGTCCAGAAAGGACAGTCCTATATCGTCTGCTCCAACCACCAGAGCTCCTACGACATCTTCGTCCTCTTCGGGTGGCTGGGCATCGACCTCAAATGGGTGATCAAGAAGGAGCTGCGCGCCTACCCCGTCTTCGGCTACGCGGTGGAAAAGGGCGGGAACATCGTCATCGACCGCTCCAACCCCAGGGAGGCCTACAAGTCGCTGGAGAAAGCGCGCCAGAAGATCGCCGGCGGAACGTCCATCATCATGCTCCCGGAGGGGACGCGCAGCCGCACCGGCGAGCTGGGGGAGTTCAAGAAGGGGGCCTTCGTGCTGGCGCGCGACCTCGACCTTCCCATCCTGCCGGTGAGCATCATCGGCACCAGGAAGATCCTTCCTCCCAAGACCCTGGACCTCTTCCCGGGGCGGGCTATCATGAAGATCCATCCCCCGGTAGACGTAAACCTCTACGCGAACGAGCCCCTGGAAAAACTGATCCACGACGTGAGGGAGATAATACGCGCCGGAATGGAGGAGGGGTGAGCCGTACCCGCGCGCGAGAGGCCAGGCGCACCGCCCTCCCGCGGCAGGAAGGTCGACGGGTGGGAAGACAAACGCGATGTATATGGAAGGTGATGGCAGATGGGAACAGGACAGCCTGTAAACACGACGTCTCAGCCCGGCGCTGAAACACGCACGAAGGGGGAGAGGGGATGAACATCCCGCAGACCCTGCTCATCGCGGCGATCACCGCCTTTGCCTACTTCACCATCCTCTTCTTCGTAGCCCTTCTCCTCAAGGACAACAGCATCCTGGACATCGCCTGGGGCCCCAGTTTCATCGTCACCACCTGGGTTGCCCTGGCCGTGAACATGGCCCGTAGCCCGGAAGGCCTCATCCTCGGAGCGCGCCAGTACCTGGTGGCGGGGCTGGTGACGGTATGGGGCCTGCGCCTGGGCATACGCATCTACCGCCGCAACCGCGGGCGGGGCGAGGACCCGCGCTACGTCAGGTTCCGCGAGGAGTGGGGCAGGTATTTCCTCCTGCGCAGCTATTTCCAGCTCTTCCTCTTCCAGGGCGTGATCCTCATGCTCAACATCACGCCGGTGCTGCTGATCTTGGCTGGGATCAGAGGCGGCCCGGCCTGGTCGGACTTCCTGGGCGCGGCCGTCTGGGTGACGGGCTTTCTCTTCGAGGCCATAGGCGACTACCAGCTTGACGCCTTCCTCAAGGTGCCGGAGAACCGAGGCACCATCATCGACCGCGGGCTGTGGAGGTACACTCGCCATCCCAACTACTTCGGCGAGGCCACCATGTGGTGGGGCATCTTCATCATCGCCCTCAACCAGCCCTGGGGATGGGCCGGCGTCATCGGTCCCCTCACCATAACCGGTATGCTCCTCTTCGTATCCGGCGTCCCCATGACCGAGCGGATGATGGAGAAGACCCCGGGGTGGGAGGAATATAAGCGCACCACGAGCATGTTCATCCCCTGGTTCAAGAGGCGGGCCGGGCAGTGAGATTCCGCAGGATGGGCATGACACACATGGCCCGGTACCTTCGAGTCCCGGGATTTAGAGCCAGAGGTAAGGAGGTTGGTTGATGAAAGAGTACGTCATCGGTTATTTCGCCTTTCTCGTCCCCATGCTGGCCATCGACTCGGTGTGGCTCTTCACCATGTCCCGGCGCTTCTACTCCACGCACATCGGGTCCCTGCTCGCCGACAAGCCCAGGCTGCTTCCGGCGGCCGCCTTCTACCTCCTCTACGCCTTCGGGGCGGCGGTGCTGGTGGTGGTGCGAGCGGTGAGCAACGAGACGGGCTACCTCAAGACCTTCTTCCTCGGGGCTATCCTGGGCCTCATGGCCTACGCCACCTACGACCTCACCAACCAAGCCACCCTCAAGGAATGGCCGGTGCTGGTTACCGCCGTGGACCTGGCGTGGGGGGCCCTGCTCACGGGCGGCGTGAGCATCATCGCCGTATCCATAACCCGCGCCCTCATCTGACGCGGCGGCCCGAGGCCCCGCAGCCGTGGGGTCCATGGCCTCCCGGGGCGGGTCGCTCTCCCTTGACGGCCGGGGCCGAGCCGTCTCCGCTCAAAGGCCTCTTCCGGCGCTTTCGCCCGCGGAGTCACCCGGCATGCGGCACAAGCCAAGGGCCGGTTCATACCGTTCCGTGAACGACGGCATATGGCTCCCTGCCGGGTCCGGGATCTCCCGCACGGCGGCCCGTGCCCGCCACGCGCGGAAACACGCGCCAGGGGGCCGGGTGCCGCTCCGCTCCCTCACGCAAAGCGGGTGAGGTCGATGACCGCGGTGGCGGCACTGCCCCGGGCGCGGTCAAGGGCTACCGCCAGCTCCGCCGGTCCCGCGGCCTCGTATCCCGCCAGGCCGAAGCCCTCTGCCACCCCCTTCCAGTCGAACGGCTCGCCGACCACGCACACCGTCACCGCTATGCGCTCGCGCCGGGCCGTTTCCAACTCCTGGATGTGCTGCAGGAGGGAGGCGGTGTCGCAGAGCGCCAGCACATGCTCACGCGGACGCGCCAACTTGATCCCCAACGCCATGGGAAGTCCGTATCCCGTGCCCCTCATGCCGTGGGCATGAAAACGCGTGTCGGCAGATCCGGCGGGGCAGAGCAGCGACCCCCAGAAATACGCCTCCCGGCCGTCCAGCACCAGCAGGTCCGACCTCTCCAGCGCCTCCCCGAGGGCACTCGCCGCCGCCCCCGCTCCTCCGCCGCGCGCATCGCCCTTCAGGCTCTCCAGGGCGTACTCGAATCCTTTCCTGCACTCCCCCCGCCAGCGATCCCTCTCCGTGGACTCGCCCTCCATGCCCTTCGAAAGCGCCCGGCAGATGGAGGCCGAATCGCCCGCCAGGGCCGCGTCCACCGGACCCAGCGATCCCAATATCTCAGGCTCCGGGGAGGTCTGGATGACGCGCGCGCGCGAGCGGTCAAGCATCTCCAGCGCCTCCTCCTGTTCGCTCAGGACCATTCCCGCCATGAGCACGAGGTCCGCCTCACCCATGACCCGGGGAAGGTCCGCCAAAGCCGGGTGTCCCAGCACGCCGATGTACCCCGGGTCGTCCGCGGCCACCGCCGAGAGGGCGGACGGGGTCAGCGCCAAGGGTGCCTGCAGGCGCACGGCCAGGGAAACGACGCCCTCCCAGGCTCCTTCCCGGAGCACGCTCAAGCCCGCCAGCACCAGCGGCCTTCGCGATCCTTCCAGCAGACCCAGCGCCTCCCTGACCGCCTCCGCGTCAGGCAGGAACGGGCCCGAGAAACGGGTGATGCCCGGAGGGGGGATGAGTTTCCGCAGCCTCTTTTCGCTGACCGCATGGTACTCGAAGAAGACGTCCACGGGGACGTCCATGTGCACCGGACCCCTCTCGCCGGAGAGGGCCTCCCGCAGCGCCCTCTGAACCAGTCGCGGCAGGCGTTTCCAGTTGTAGCCCGTGCAGTTGAAGCGCGTGACCCCGGAGAGCATGTCCGCCTGGTAGCATCCCTGCAGGGATTCCTGCGCCGGGTACATCTTCCAGCTCTGCACCTGCGGCGAGATGGAGAATATGGGTACGTGGTCGCCCCAGGCGTAGGCGGTCCCGGCCGCGGAATACACGGCGCCCGCCCCCACGGTGGAGATGACCACCGCCGGCTTTCCCGCGGCGCGCGCGTACCCGTCGGCCATCATGGCCCCCGCCGCCTCGTTGCGCGGCACCACCAACCGGAGCCGTGGGTCTCTGCCTATGGCGTCGAAGAGGGGGGTGATCTGCCCGCCGAGGATGCCGATGAAGTGGTCCACGCCCTCCCGGGCGAGGGTCTCGGCCACCAGGTCTCCTCCGGTCATGAAGCGCATCCCGGTCACCCCCTATCTCAGGTCCCGGTCAAGCAGGATGTTGACGCCGTATTTGGCCCGGCTCAACAGCCTGCGGTCGACCTTTATCCTCGGCACCCCAAGGGCCCGCAGGGGGTTGAAGCGCACCCCCTCGAACTCCCCCAGGGCGAAGCTCAGCAGGGGCTCCGGGAAGGTGTCGGGGTCCACCAGCACGTCCAGGACGGCGGGGAGGCCCGATTCCCTCGCCTCCCTGAAGGCGGGCTCTATCTCCGCCGCCTTCTCCACCCGCCGGCCGTAGCACCCGAAGCCGCGCGCGATGGCGGCGTAGTCGATGTCGCCCAGGATGGCCCCCACGTAGCGGGCCCCGAAAAAGAGGTCCTGGCATCCCTTGATCATGTTCCAGCAGCCGTCGTTGAAGACCACCACCACGAAGTCCATGCCCAGGCGGCGTGCGGTGTCCAGTTCCTGCACGTTGTAGAGGAAGGAGCCGTCTCCCTGGATGAGCACCAGGGGACGGCCGGGGTCGGCCGCCTTGATGCCCATGGAGAAGGGTATGCCGCACCCCAGGGTGCCCATGCCCGCGGGAAAGAAGGCGCTCTGCGGAAGGTGGGGCATGCAGAACATCCCCGCCCACAGCGCCGTGTTCCCGCCGTCGATGGCCACGAAGGTCTCCGGTTCCGCGAGTCTCCTTATGGTGCGGGCCAGGTATCCGGGATGGATGACCGGCCATGAGGCGTGGGCCTCGCCCTCCACCCTCTCCCGCCACCGGCGCCTCACCTCCTGCAGGTGCTCCAGCCAGCCGCGGTGGGCGGGGTTTGGCTTTACCGTCCCGGAGCGCGCTATTTCCAGCATCTGCCTGAGCACCACGCCGGCGTCCCCCAGCACGGAGAGGTGGGCTGGTATGTTCAGGCACATGTTCACGGGGTCGATGTCCACCTGGATGAAGCGGATGTCCGCGCCCCAGAAGGGCGGCTGGCCGAAGCCCTCCAGGCCTCCCATGGCGCTTCCCACCACCAGCACGCAGTCGGCCCGCCGGATGGCGCGGTGGAAAGCCTCGCCGCCCACGTAGCTGGGCCCCCCGATGTAATAGGGGTTGTCGCCTCTGACGGTGCCCTCCCCCGCCATGGAGGTGGTGGCGGGGACCTCCAGCTCGCGCACCAGGGCGTCCATCTCTTCCCAGGCCGCGGCGTGCACCACGCCGCCACCGGAGAAGATGAGCGGCCTCTCGGCGGCCAGCAGGGTACGGAGGGCTTTTTCCACCAGTTCAGGGTCGCCGGCTATGGCGGGCCCGGGGCGAAGGTCGATCTCCCGCCGGAGCATGCCTTCCAGCTCCTCCTCCGGCATCTCCCACTCCTCCGCCAGCAGAGGGGAGTGGATGTCGATGTGCACCGGGCCGTGGCACCCGCTCATGGCCTCGCGCACCGCCTGTCCGACCACCCGCGGTATCTCCACGGCATGCCGGACGACGGCTCCCCACTTGCAGAAGGGCGCGAAGAACTCCCGCTGGGTGCGTCCGGGCGACTTTGCCGCCACCCCATCCCCGGGACGGGCCGATATCACCATCACCGGGATCTTATCTCCCCATGCCGTTCCCACACCGGTCAGGGCGTTCACGGCGTCCGCGGGCGACGAGGCCAGCACCAGCGCCGGGAAACGCCGGTAATAGGTGTGCGCGGAGGCCATGAAGGCGCCGGCGATGTCGCCGCGCGGGGTGATCGCCGTCACCCCCTTCGTTTTCCCGAGATCCGCGAACACGGGTCCCAGAGCTCCCTCATCCTTCCCCGCGACGAAGGAGATGCCGGCGCGGGCCAGGCAGCGGGAGAGCAGATCACAACCGGAGATCCTCATCTCCTTCCACCTCCTCGCATGCGCATCCGAAAGCCGTTCCGAGCAGGCCGTAAGACCGCGTGGCGGTCATGTTACCCGCATGTAAATCACGCAAGGCGATTATACTATCCCCGGACGAAGCGAGCGGACGCCGGGGCGAGGATGTTCATGAATGCCGGTACGGCGTATATCGCGCCCGTGAAAGCGAGCTTGTTCTTCATGCTCTTCATGCCCAGCATGGCGTTGATGGCCGCAAACCAGTGGAAATAGCCCAGGATGAAAATGAGCCGCACACCACCGAAGGAGCGGTACCACCAAGGATATTCCTCAAGCCCGTTGGTCCTAGAGGCCGTATTCCTGACGGACGAAATCCACCCAGGGTTTGAAGGCTTCGATCTCTTCTGGATCCATCTCGTCGAGGTAGATGGTGGGGGTGGCGGCCACCAGGTCCACCAGGCGTATCGCGGCCTTGTTGTAACGCACGATGGTGGGCAGGTGCCCCTTGAGTTTTATCTTGCCCTGCATAAGCCCTTTCACCACGTCGAGTTCCTTGGTCATCACCTGCTTCCAGCGCTCGTAACTGGCGGTGAGGACGTAGTCGCCCGCCTCCCCCACCTCGGCGGGCACCAGCCGCACCGCCCGGCAATCACCGTGCCACAGGTCGATGAGCAGGTACATGTCCTGCTCCAGCCCCACCGCGGGCTCCGCGGTGATGTGGATGACCACCGTTCCCTCCCAACCCTGCGCCAGCTTGCGGTATTCCTCATCGTTGCGGACCATGGACTCGTAGGTGGCTATCCAAGATGGGGTCCCCATGATATAGGGTTCCCGCTCCACCTCCAGGAGGTCCGCCATCAAGGCGGTGAAGGATTCCTCCCACTCCTTGGTGCCGTAGGTGTAAGCCAATGTCCACCTCCCTCTGACCGGGGGCGCGTCAGCGCCCTTCCTTCACGCAGCATCTTCCCGATCGAGGAATGATAGCACCCCTGAAGAGACCTTGATGACATTCCCGCTCCCGGTAACTGACGGCGGCGCATCACGCTCAGGTGACGACACAGGATAATATGGCAGATCCTGCTGGTCGCTCAGGTGAAAGCAAAGTCATACGCGCTCCCTGTTCATCCCGCGAGTGGTTATATCCATACTATGGTATTTAATACCATTGATTTTCAACTGACAGCTTCGCTCTCCCAAACTGACAGCAGCGGTTCCACACCTCAACGTCGAACGCCAGTATGCATGTCAGCCCGCTCCCCTCCGGGTGAAAACGCCTGGGAGGCCATGGAAGCCCGGCGGGATATCGCCCCGCGGGCGGCACGGCGGAGATCGCCGCTTTCGTCTGCCGGCCGAAGTATGCTCGCGTCGAGGTTCGCTCCCTCTTAAGGTATGCAGCCGGGGAGGTTTCCTTTACCCCCTGTCAGGGGCTCCTTCTCCCGCACCCGTTTTTGCAGCGATGCGGCACGCGAGCCGGTCCCCTGACGCCTCACAGGGGCCGGAAAGCGCCCATCTCCTCCAGGTGGTCCAGCATCTCCAGGTAGAGGCGGTCGCGCCTGGCGAGGATCTCCGCCTCGGAACGACCGCCGTAGTCGTAGATGCCCCGGGAGGTCTTGGCCCCCAGATGACCGGCCTCCACCTTCTCCGCGATGAAGGGGTTGGAGAACCCGTAGCTCCTCATCACGTCCAGCACCAGGTCCAGACCGGTGAGGTCCATGGTCTGCACCACGCCCACCACCGGGAGGCGTATGCCCAGGCTGTTCTTCACCGCGCGGTCGATATCCTCCGGGGTCACCAGCCCGCTGCCCAGGAGCTCGAAGACCGCCAGGGACATCATGTTCTGGATCTTGTTGACGATGAAGGCGCGGGTGAAGCCCTTGAGTGCCACCGGCTCCTTGCCCAGACGCGCGAGCAGGGACACCGTGGCGGCGACCGCTTCCGGAGCGGTGTTCGCCCCGGGTACCACCTCCACGAGAGGGATGATGTGGGGAGGGAGGAACCAGTGGGCGATGAGGAGACGCTGTGGCCATGCGACCTCCGCAAACTCGAAGATGTCCAGCCCGGAGGTATTACTGGCGATGATCACCTCCTCGGGACACACCGCGTCCAGGCGGGAGAAGACCTCCTTCTTGACCTCCGGCACCTCGAGGACCGCCTCCACCACGAAATCCGCGTCACTTGCCCCCGCCTCCAGGTCGGTGGTGGTTTGGATTCGCGCGGTGATCTCGGGGATCTTATCCCGCGCCAGCTTCCCGCAGTCGGCGAGTACCTCCAGGCTGGACGCTATGAGAGCACCGGCTCTATGCAGGGCGTCCTCCCGCACGTCGATGAGCCGAACCTGCATGCCCGCGCGGGCGAAGACGAGGGCGATGCCATGCCCCATCTGCCCCGCTCCCACCACCGCCGCGGTCCTCACGTCCCTTTCGTACATGCCGGGTCACCTCCAAGATCATCGTGCCTTTTATCGAGGTCGGTCATGAAAGAGAACCCCCACCACCGGATGATGCAGCCACAGATCATTTGCTGCCGCGCTAAAGCCAGTTGGACGGCGCGGACCTCCCGGGTAACCTTACGTGTGTAACCTTACGTGTGTATTGTACATAAGGGAAAACCCGGTGAAAAAGGAGGTCGCAGCTACACAGACACCCAAACACCGCGGTCGAGCCCGGCGGGATCCGGCCATGATCACGGTCGCTCCGCCCAGTGATCGAGGAAGCCGCGCATCACCGACCAGTACCAATCCTCGTCGAAGCCCATGAAGGCGCAGTGTGAGCCGGTGGGCAGCACCCAGATGTCCACGTTGGGATTGCCGCGCTTAGCCCGGTTCAATTCCTCCATCTCCTCCACCGGGCAGACGGGGTCGTCCTCGGCGTGCACCAGCAACACCGGATGCTCGATGCGGTCCACGAAGTTGCAAGGGCTCGAGAGGGCGTAGATGGCCTCCTCGCTCTTCCCGTAATGGGGCGCCACCACCTCGCGCACATACCGCCTGAAGTCCGGTGAAAGGGGCCTGTCGCCAAGGGAGCCGATGACATCTTCGCCTTTTCTCTGACGGCGCATCTCCAGGCGTCGTATCTCGGTCAGGAGGATAAAGGCGGTATAGTAGGGGAAGAAGGGATCGCCGACGGGAGGGCGCCTGCTGAAGCGGGACATTATCTTCTCCATGGAGGCGAAGCCGCTCCAGGCCATGACCCCACCGGTGAGATAGGGATATACGTCGCTCTGGTGCGCGGCGTTCAATACCGCGCTGGCGCCGAGACTGTAGCCCACCGCCCCTACCGTGGTAACTCCTTCCATCCCTCCCAGGAAGCGGCAGGCGCCAAGGATGTCCTGGCCCTCCTTCCATCCTCCCGTGGAGGGCGCGTGCGACAGGTCCCGGCTCTCTCCGAAGTCGCGGAGGTCGAGGGCCAGGACGTTGTAGTCCCATTCCGAGAAGGCTTTCAGGGCCGCCTCCATGATGTAGTTCTTGTTCTTGGAGCCGTGGAACCCGTGACAGAACACCACCCCGGGACGTTTCCCGCCGTCCCGGTGCAACCCCATGACTCCCACCAGCGGGGTGTCGTCAAGACTGGGGAATACCACTTTCTCGAAAGTGTCCGGGTAGGGGGAAGGGCCCTCGGGCCTGGCACCCAGTATATCCATGCTTATACGGGAGAGATCGGGAGTGTACGCGTCCGCGAGGGCTAGAAGGTAAGGCCTGCGCGGCGAGAAGGGTATCTCCCGCAACCTCTCCTTCAACTCCCGGAACCCTGCTTCCGCCTCCATCTCGCTCCGTCCCGCGAACCGCCTTCCGTTCAACGTCCCCTGTCCCTCTCAAGCTGATGCATGGGCCTACCTTTCAGCCGCCGTGCCAGGGTTCGGCTATTGTGCATACATCCCCTGGCTCTTCCCGGGGACACCGACCACGACTTCGTGGCTCGATGGACCACATGCTATCCCGGCCTTTTGGGCAGCGCCCATCCTTTCACTCTCTCCCTTCGTCGCCATCGCATACGGCCTCCGGCATGCTCCCGGCCGCCACCTCAAGGACTACGTCTCTCCGATGCCCTCGCTCAGCTTCCCCAGGGCTCCCAGCAAGGCGGCGGCCTCCGATTCGGTAAGCCTGCCCATGATCCTCTCCCCCAGGCTGGTTATTTCCGGCAGCACCTTCTCCTTGAGCTCCTGGGCCAACTCCTTTCCCCTGTCGGTGAGCATCACATACACCTGACGCCGGTCCTCGCGGCTCCGCTTGCGCTTAACCAAGCCCTTGGCCTCCAGCCTGTCCACCAGCCCGGTGACCGTGCAGCGCGCGCGGGAAAGACCCTCGCTCAACTGGCCGAGGGTTTGCGAACCCCCTTTGCTCAAAAGGAGTATCGCCTTGAACTGGGCAAAGGTGATCTGGTTCTCCCGCAGCCACCTGCCTGTCCGCTCGTTCCAGGCCTCGGCTATACCCATGGCCGCGTCCAGCACCCTGTCGAACCCGTTCCGGGGGCCTTCCGCATTTCCCGCCACGCTCTCCTCCTTATCTCTCTGCATCAATATTATTTATATATAAACTATTTACATCAAAATCGCATCTTCCTGCCCGGATGTCAAGGCGGGGAACTTGCCGCGCGGACCTCGCATAGCGCTCATCACGGGATAACGTCTTCATGGATTCCAATATGCCCGGCGAATCGGGCTAGGTTTCCCCACATAGCGCTCATCACGGGGTACGCCTTCGTGTATTCTGCCTAACCGGGCCAGTGGCCTGCCCGCCTGCCTGCGGCGAAACGGCGCTCTGAGGACAGGGCACCCCTCATATCGACCCGCCACGCGGTTGGTGGGGAAGGCTCCGGGGCCATCTTCTTTTCCCGGCCTGTTCCTCTGTGGATCCCCCCTGTAAGGGATGCCCTTGCTCCGCCTCGCAGACTCTCGCGCATGGCGGTCAGGGCTAGCGGCGACAACCGGCCCGGGCCCGTCCTTTTCCCGCGCCCTCGCGCGGCGGAGGGGGCCCGCCCTGGGCGGCAGGGACGGCGTGACGACGGGCCAATGGTTTACCCCACCCATGGTCGCATGTAAGATGGAATCGACCTATTAAACCAGGAACGGAGTCCACACCCAAGGGCGGCGAAAGCCGAAGAGAATGGCGGCTGGAGGCCATGACCAGAAAGATTAACATACCCGATCCCCAGGAACTGCTCCGCCACATTGCGGGGATGTACCAGAGCGCCCTGCGCGTGATCATGGAATACATAGACAACTCCCTGGACGACGCCGAGTACTTCTACGAGGAAAAGGGTTGCTATCCCCGGATAATCGAGATAACCACGACCATCGATCCCCTCAAGCGCGAGGTCACCATCACCGACAACTGCCGGGGCATGACACGGGAAAAACTGGTGCGCATCGTGGAATCCGTGGGGAGCTCGGACAAGAAGGCACAGCCCTGGACCAACGGACAGTTCGGTTTCGGGGTACACGCCTTTCGCGCCTGCTGCAAGAGGCTGGAGGTCATCTCCAAAGACGAAAGCGACGTCCCCTGGAGGATGGTCATCGACCGCGACAGCAACGAAATTCCCGACGAGGAGGAACTGCCCTCTACCGCCTTCCCCTTCCCCTCCGGAACCATCGTCAAGCTGAGCAGGTTCGAGACCTCGTGGTGGAAGGAGATCAGCGCCCAGGAGCTGGTGAACGAGGTCGAGCTCCACTTCAGCCACCTCCTGCGCCGGGAACGCCTGTACATCCAGGTGGTGGAGGGGGAGCGTACCATTATCTGCAAGCCTTTCGACATCGGTATCTTCGAGGGCGAGGAATTCGCCCGCTACATCGCCAAGGTGAAGGATGACCGCCAGGGGATGGAGATCACCCTCCCCCACCCCATCGAGGTGTGCCTCAAGGTCTGCAATAGTCCTCTGCCGGACAAGCCTCCACTCTTCCTCAACCTGGGCAGGCGCATCGAGGAAGTGGCGAGGACGAAATCCTATTATAACCTCTCGCCCTACAAGGGCAGGGTCTGGGCCCATCCCCACCTCATCGGCTACATCGAGATGAACGGAAACCTCGAGCCCACCCTGGACCGGGCCGACTTCAAGCAATCGCGCAAGCGCAGGTGTATCTACGAGGAGATCGCCAAGGTGGAGGAGGAAGTGCACGCCTCGCTGTCAAGGATCGTGCAGTCAACCAACGTGAAGAGCCTGGGTCGCCTGGGAAGCCTGCTCACCCGCCTCCTGGAACAGATCGCCCGGGAGGACCGCATGAGCCTGCGGGAAGTCTTCGCCGCGGGCGGCGATGTCTCCCTGGCCGAGGTTCCCCTCTCGGACGCCGACCTCCTGAGCCCCGGCGAGGGAAACGGTCAGGCGGGAGAGGAGGGAGCGGAGCCTGGCGGCGAGAAGGCCTCCGTCGCCGAGGGCGAGGGCGGGCTCTCCGGGAGGCGACGCCGCGGCAGCGGCTTCGTGGTGCGCTTCGACGACACCGCCCTGGATGCGCTCATACAGGAGGACGGCACCATCCCCAGGTCCAGCCTGGTGGAGGATACCATCAACATCTACGTCAACCACCCTGATTTCAACGACCGCGCGCAGCGGGCGAGGCACGGCAGGCTCAAGCTCTCCGACCGCCTCGCCTCCTACGTCGCCGCCATCATCGCCTCCTATTACAAAGACGCCTACTACAGCAAGTACAAGCTGCAGCCGGAGATCAAGCGCGTGGTGGGAAGCCGCACCGCGATGTTCGACGACTTCCTGGCCTTCACCTGCCGCCTGGAACACATGCTCCAGGAATACGTGGGCACGGACCTGGAAGAGATGGTGGAGGTCTAGTCCTCATGTCCGGGGCCTTCTCCGAGGAGCGTATCCAGGACCTCATTGACGATCTGGCGCCCCACAACAACCTCTACCGGCAGTCGGTGCGGGAACGGCGCCCCGTCCACGAGGCCCTTGGCCACCTCTGGGACATGGGGGAGGTGCTGCGGGAAGGGGGCGTGGAGAACATATCCGCTGTGGCTGCCGCCATCCATGAGCGAAGCTACATCACCTACGACCTGGTGAGCCTGGCCTTCCGCATCAGGAGATACTTCCCGGACCGCCGCACCATCAAGCGCCGCTTCGGGAAGGTGACCTCCTACGGGGCCTTCCGCGAGGCCTTTCCTCTGCTCGAGAACGAACGCTACCGCCTGCCCCGTGCCCGGGAGCGGGAGCTGGTCAGGCTGCTCAACTCAGGGAGGCGGGGTTGCGAGCTGAGGCCCCTGATCAAGGCCATGAAGCGGGAGCCGTCTCCCACCAAGGCCAGGGGCGGTGAGAGCCGGGCGGAGGTGGAGGCTTTCGCCGATCTTTTCCAGATGCTCTTCAAGGAGGTCGAAACCCTGCTGTGGGAGGGATCCAAGAAGGAGATCATTCGCTACGCCAGCCGCCTCGGACCCGAGGTGCTGCTCCACCTCAACCGGCAGTTCCTCTCCCTGGCCGACGAATCCTTCGCCCCGCCGCGGCATGCGCCTCCGCTGGACGACGTGGACCCCCGCTGGAGATCCCTTGTCGAGTCCCTGCTCGCCGTGAACGCCGGGGGAAAGGCCTTTCGCAACCGGATCCGCCGCGCCGTCAACCCAATGCTCTTCGTGTCCATGGGCAACCATATGGACACCTTTCGGGACGAGGCCAAGATCGACGATCACCTGGCGAAACGCGCCGCGCGAACCTGATCCTAGGGTCCGCCAACAAGCCCGATCGGGGTCGTAGCTTCGATCTCCGATGCGAGTCCATATAAGGCATGCAATCCAGGTGTACACGTGTCAAACAGGCCACCTGCCAAGGGGGTCAAATGTCAGAGGGGTTACGTCAAAGAGGCCTTACCTCAAGTTTTGACAAAGCAAATCTCTTACAAACGGGCCAGGACAAAGATAAGTTACCGGGATCGAAGATCGAAGCTACGACCCCGTTATTCCTCGCGCCTATTCCTCGCCGAAGCGGAAGATGGCGAGACCCAGGGCGGCCACCGCCACCAGCCACACCAGCATGATGGCCAGGCGCGGCATCTGCGCGGATACGGGATCCCCCTCCAGGCACACCGAGCGCATGGCCTGGATCATTGGAGCCAGTGGCAGAAAACGGAATACCTGGTAAATAGGTCCTGGCAATATCTCCAAGGGGAAGAACACTCCCCCCAGGAACATGAGGGGGATGGCGATGCCGTTGGCCATGCCCGCGGCCGCGTTGGCGGTCCTGGCGAAGGCGGCCACAAAGAATCCCAGGGACAGGAAAAGGAGCGCCCCTAGGAAGACCAGTAGTACCAGGAACCACCATCCCGCGTAGATCCTGGCGCCGAACATCCCCACGCCCACCGCCAGCATCACCCCAAGCTGGGCGAAAGCGAGCACCATGAAGGCCAACAGCTCGCCCAGCATGAAACGGCGGATGGGCAGGGGGGTGGTGAGCAGGCGCTTGAGTATCTTCTGCTCGCGCAGGGTGGCCAGGTTGATGGCGAACCCGGTGACGGCGTAGTTCATGATCCCCATGCACACCAGGCCTACGAAGACCATGTCGAAATAGGTCACCGGGTTCTTGCCTCCCTCCTGGTGCCTGACCGGCTGTCCCGCTTCCTCGAGCGATCGCTTCAGATCGGCGTAGAACTGCCTGGCTCGTGGGTCGATGTCCATCCCGAGGACGTAGTCTATGCTGGCGACCATGGCGGCGGAATAGAACTGCTGCTTGAGGTGGTCGAAGAAGCTGATGGCGGCGGCGTTTATGTTCTGGTTCTTGACGTCGGTGAACAGGGTCATATCCGGGAACGCCGCCTGACCATCCCCGGCGTCCTGGGGTCTCTCCACCACCAGGACGAAGTTTATCTTGTTGTTGCGCATGGCCCCCTTGGCTTCCTCCGGTTCAGTGTAGTCAGTGGTCAGGGTAAAGACTTCCGACTCGGAGACCGCTTGCCTGAGCTGCTCCGAGATGGAGGTCCCGGCGCGGTCTATGTATGCCAGTTTTCCGAGGTTGTTGCCGGTCATGCCCATGCTGAAGAGACCGAAGAGGGCCACGAACATGAGGGGAAAGGCCAGAGCCCAGAAGAGGGCGATGCGGTCGCGGTAGATCATCTTCAGGCTGGCCACGAAGATCTTATTCAGCTTCATCGCACCGCCCTCCCCGACGGGACTTCCTCTTCCTCCTCTTTAATACGCCCGCCGGTGAGCCGCACGAATACGTCCTCCAGGTTGGCGGTGGACACCGCCATGCGCTCGAGCTCCAGCGGCTCCAGCACGCGCAGAGCGGCCTTGAGGGCCTCCATGTCCTTGAGGAAGAGGGTGAACTCGCCCGCCCTTCCCTGGGATTCGCACAGCACGCCCATGCCCGCAAGCCTTGTCCTGACCTCCTCCGCCAGGCCTCCGCGGGGCAGGAAATCCACGCGTACGGGGTTCTCCTGCTGTAGCATGAGGCTGGCCACGGTGTCCAAGGCCAGGATCTCCCCCTCCTTGATGATGGCCACCCTCTCGCACAGCGCCTCCACCTCTTCCAGATAATGGCTGGTGAGGACGACCGTCTTTCCCTGCTCCTTGATGCGACGCACCAGGTCCCAGAGGTTGCGGCGGGCCACGGGGTCCAGCCCGGTGGTGGGCTCGTCCAGGAAGACCACCTCCGGATCGTTGACCAGAGCGGCGACGATGGAGAAGCGCTGCCTCAGGCCACCGGAGAGCTGGCCCACCCGCATCCTGCCCCGGTCCTCCATCCCCACCATGGATAGCAGCTCGCGCGGATCCAGGCCCCTCGCGTAGAAGCTGCGGAAGAGGTCCAGGATCTCCATGAGAGTGAGCTGCTCGAAGTACGCGGAGGCCTGGAGCTGCACCCCGATACGCTCCTTGATGCGCAGGAGGTCCTGGCGGCTGTCCATACCCAGGACACGGGCGGTGCCGGAGGTGGCCTTGCGGAGCCCCTCGATTATCTCCAGGGTGGTGGTCTTGCCGGCTCCGTTCTCCCCCAGCAGTCCGAAGACCTCGTTGCGGTACACGTCAAAGCTGATGCCCTTGAGGACGCGCCGGTCTCCGTAGACCTTCACGAGGCCTATGGCCTCGATGACCTTTTCCTTATCCACAATTCCTCCCTTTCCGCGAGGACCTCCGCTGCTCGAAGCGCCGACGACCCGTTTATGCAGGGACACCGCTTGTTTCCCGGGAGCTTCCTGCCTTATCCGTCGCTCCTCTCCGCCAACCTCATATTCGGCCTGCGACCTGGTTTCTTTAAACCCCGAACATGCCTTGTATTCAGCCTCCATGCCCGGCTACACCCGCGGCAGACCCCTCGCCATCCGCCACTCATGTCACGCAGCGCGGCGCGAGGGATCAGGGTGACCGGAGCAGGCACGAGACGCGCTGTCCTCGGGGAGGGTCTCGACAGGGCGAGCGATGATCATGAACCCATGACCATGCCTAGAGGAAGCGCCCGGTCACGGCCTCCGGTGCGCGTCTTCATGCCCGGCATATCCGAGCAGGTCGGGAGGGCAGTAGGAGAGGGAGTGGCCGGCGCGGGGCACCAGCCTGACGGCACCGTTGGGACAGTATGCCTGGCACTGCGCGCACCCGTGGCACCTGTCTTCATCGGCCTCCAGCCGCGAAACCATGTTCACCACCTCGTCCGGATTGAGCACCTCGCCGTGGATCAGGGGGAGTACCGCGCGGTTGGCCAGCGTGTCGACCAGGCTCCTGGTGATGCGGTGGCGGTATATCCAGTCCATGTCGGTGAGCTTTCCCAGGACTTTCATGAGCACGTACTCGTACTTGCTCCCCACGATGTTGAACGGGAAAGGTATGCGTGCATGCAGCCTCGTGCCGTGATCCAGGTGCGCTATCATCGACCTCTCCCTCCCTGCGCGTTGAAGCCGAGCCTGCTGGACTCTCTGACCGGTCACCTATTATATCAATCCGGCGTCTTTCGCGGATCCCGATGCCGGCCTCGCTCCAGCCCGGCGGCGCACCCCTTACCTGGAGCCCGATACGGGGAGTCTCTCCCGCATCCTGCGCAGGGCGCCGACAAGCCTGGTGGTCTTCAGCAACGCCTTGAAGAGGGGGCTGTCGTCGCGGGGAAGGATGCCGGCGCACTGCGTGGCCTCGAAGATGTCGTAGGCGGTGTCTCCTTTGTACATCAGGCCCTCCCGATTGAAATAATAGCGGTCGACGCCGTGACACTGGATGAAGGCGCCGGTGCCGTAGATGGTGGGGGCCTTCTCGTCGTAGGGATAGAGCCGCAGGGGGCCGTCCCAGTGCCCGCTGCCAAGGTAGCGGACAACGATGCGCACCTCCCCTTCCGGGGTTAGGTCGACGTATATCTCTCCGGGGAGGGGGTCGTAGCGCCAGTCGGGAATGGCGTCGAAGAAGGCGAAATTGTACCTCACGAACTCGTCCAGGCCGACGATGGTGCGGCCGAAGGAGGAGACGTCCGTGTACTGCAGGTCCGGCGTGTAGAGCTCGTCGTTCAGGGACATATCGCGCATCAGCCAGCTCCACCAGTACTTCTTGGCCCACTCCAGGGTCCAGCCGATGTCGATGCCGTGCTCCTCGTAGTACTGTATCTTCCTCTCGTAGTCCACGAACCACTGCCTGGTCATGGCGTTGAGCTCAGGCTCGGTGAGGACGCGGACCTTGCCGCCGCCGCGGTTGCCGGGCAGGTACTCCGGCAGCGGCTGCCGCAACCTCGGCGTGGCCAGTGCCTTCTCGAACTCGGCTTCATCGAACATGGAAACTCCTCCCTCCCTGCTCTCGGTGGTGGATGGTCGCCGCCCCTACATTATTGACCATATCCAGATCGAGGAAACCTGAAAGCCCAGGGTCGCACGCTTATGCGTCCAGCCCGAATCCCATGATCTGACCGCGGCTTTGGCGGCGACATCCTCGATCATGAACCCGACGAGCGGGCCGGAACGTATGGTCGAGAGAAAGGAGAGAGATGTGCGGACCCTCAATTTGCCTGGCTTCCCCGTTTCTGATAGTTTCTTGGAGGCTTGATTCCGGTAAACATTGACGGAAGCCGATAAGGATAAGGGGATGGTGCCGAACCGGAGAAGCACCGTTCGCTCATGCGACCTTTCCCCGGGACGCGATGAATACTGGACCATCCGGACGTAGAGGACAGATCGGAGGGGTTGCAGGCATGAAAAGGGAGGGATTTTGATGAGCCCCGCTTTCCCGCGCATGCTCAGGTTCGGCGTTACCACGCTATTTGTGGCCGTCATGATACTGCCGCTGTCCTCCTGCGGCAGCCCGTCCATGCCGGCGGACCTGAAGGTCAGGCTCGAGCAAGCCGTCGATGATGCCATGTCGGAGTACGGGATACCCGGCGCCATCGTAGGGGTGTGGAGCCCCAAGAGCGGCGACGTGGTCATATTGAAGGGGAAAGCCGACATCGAGGCCGGAGCGGACATGGACAGTGCCGACAGGGTGCGCATCTGCAGCATAACCAAGACTTTCACGGTAACCGTCGTGCTCGAGCTGGTCGACGAGGGGAAGCTTCGCCTGGACGACCGGCTGGCCGAGTTCTTCCCGCATATCCCCAATGCCGACCGCATCACTATCCGGCAGCTCTGCGATATGACCGCCGGGGTATTCAATTACTCCGACGACGAGACGTTCTTTAAGACATACATCGAGGACCCGGACAAGGTGTGGGATCCCGAGGAGCTGGTGGCCCTCGCCACCGCCCATCCACCCGACTTCCCGCCGGGTGAAGGCTGGAAGTACTCCAACACCAACGCGATAATCCTGGCCATGATCGTCGAGAAGATAACGGGCGAGGATATCGCCTCGGAGATCCAATCGAGGCTGGTTGACGGCTTGCATCTGGCCGACACCTACTACCCGCGGGGAACCGCCATCGAGGGCGCCCACGCGCATGGATACGTCGCGGGAGACGGGGGGGAGCTTATCGATGCCACCTACCTCTTCAACCCCTCGGGGATGGGCGCTTCCGGAGCGATGATATCCAGTCTCTATGATTTGAAGACCTGGGTGACCGCGCTCGCCGGCGGCGACCTCCTCAGCCGGGACACGCAGGCACAGCGGACCGCCTTCGTCCCGGGTGATTACGATTACTTCGGTATTCCGGTCAAGTATGGCCTCGGGATACTGTCCTGCGAAGGGTTCCTCGGACACCCCGGTGACGGATTCGGCTATACCAACGCGGCCTTCCACTCACCCGAGACCGGCACGACCATCATCGTGCTTTTGAACAGGTCCCCCAACGAGGACGGGTTCATGGCGCTTACCCTCTTCACCCGGCTCGCGAGGATAATGAACGCCGAGGACTCCAGATAAAAGAGCAGGTCGGGCAGGACGAGGTCCACAGCGCCAGGATGCGAGCCGGGAAATCCCTTCGCTGCCCCGGCTTTTCCCGGTCGGGGAGATGGCGGGATAGGCATTATCATCACCGTTAGCCATAGCCTTCCTCCTTGTTTGGTTGCTTTCCCTACAAGAGGAAGGCCATCTATTGCTCCTCTAGCAACCCAGACATAAGATTTTTATATGCTATCCAGGGAAAAAATTGTCGCTGATCAAAGTACTTCAATTGGGCCGCGGATAATCATCCGCGGAAACGTTTCTGGCGGAAGCCCTCCGATTGAGCAATTACTGGCTTCAATTGGGCCGCGGATAATCATCCGCGGAAACCTCCTCCCCCGCTTCCTCGATCTCGGCGCGGTTAAGGTGCTTCAATTGGGCCGCGGATAATCATCCGCGGAAACCTGATAATAACCGGGTGACGCTGTATAAGAGCTCTGCGCTTCAATTGGGCCGCGGATAATCATCCGCGGAAACCTCCTCCCCCGCTTCCTCGATCTCGGCGCGGTTAAGGTGCTTCAATTGGGCCGCGGATAATCATCCGCGGAAACATACAGCAAAATGGTCGGGGCATTGTAGGCTTCATTAGGCTTCAATTGGGCCGCGGATAATCATCCGCGGAAACGAGTCCAATATCCGTCGAACTTATCCCGAATCGTGTGCTTCAATTGGGCCGCGGATAATCATCCGCGGAAACGGACGATAGAGAGTGATGATTTTTGGACAGGGTATAGCTTCAATTGGGCCGCGGATAATCATCCGCGGAAACGAGTCCAATATCCGTCGAACTTATCCCGAATCGTGTGCTTCAATTGGGCCGCGGATAATCATCCGCGGAAACGGACGATAGAGAGTGATGATTTTTGGACAGGGTATAGCTTCAATTGGGCCGCGGATAATCATCCGCGGAAACGTGGTCCACAATCTCGCAGGCGAGATTGTAGGCTCCGCTTCAATTGGGCCGCGGATAATCATCCGCGGAAACTTATGGACGAACTCGGCGTGTTTAATTCGTCGCCCAAGCTTCAATTGGGCCGCGGATAATCATCCGCGGAAACTTGCGCTCACTCATTCTTCCCACCTCCATAAATCCTCGCTTCAATTGGGCCGCGGATAATCATCCGCGGAAACCCATACAAAAATTTTCCGGAATCTGGTCGAGCGTGTGGCTTCAATTGGGCCGCGGATAATCATCCGCGGAAACACCTCAACATCCTGCTGTATGGAGACAGCGGGGTCGGGCTTCAATTGGGCCGCGGATAATCATCCGCGGAAACAAGTAGGAGTAGGAGTACCTACTACGATATACCAAGGAGAGCTTCAATTGGGCCGCGGATAATCATCCGCGGAAACATATATATCGGAACGTCACCCCGGTGACGATACCAGGGCTTCAATTGGGCCGCGGATAATCATCCGCGGAAACACAAAATCGCGAAAAAGCTTGAGAAATTCAACCGGGGGGCTTCAATTGGGCCGCGGATAATCATCCGCGGAAACCTCCCTCTCGAGGATTTCATTGGCCCGCACCCACTCCGCTTCAATTGGGCCGCGGATAATCATCCGCGGAAACAGGCCAGATGGGCTCCGTCCCCCGTTACGGCGGACAGCTTCAATTGGGCCGCGGATAATCATCCGCGGAAACTATTAAAAGAATATGAAAAGAAGTGTATTGATTTTGCGCTTCAATTGGGCCGCGGATAATCATCCGCGGAAACAGGGCAGGGATGAACCCCGCCCTCCTACAAAATCTCGGCTTCAATTGGGCCGCGGATAATCATCCGCGGAAACTATTAAAAGAATATGAAAAGAAGTGTATTGATTTTGCGCTTCAATTGGGCCGCGGATAATCATCCGCGGAAACAGGGCAGGGATGAACCCCGCCCTCCTACAAAATCTCGGCTTCAATTGGGCCGCGGATAATCATCCGCGGAAACTGCCAGGGGGGCGGCATGAGTGCATTGGCGGTCCTTCGGCTTCAATTGGGCCGCGGATAATCATCCGCGGAAACCTCAAAATAGCCTGTGTGCCTACCACCAAATCGCCGTCAGCTTCAATTGGGCCGCGGATAATCATCCGCGGAAACTTGGTCCCCACGGCGAACCTTCCTGCCTGGGAGAAGGCTTCAATTGGGCCGCGGATAATCATCCGCGGAAACTCTCTTCTTCGTCCCCGATATAAATGGCCGTATCCCCAAGCTTCAATTGGGCCGCGGATAATCATCCGCGGAAACCAGTTATACTGCCTTGCTTGTTGGGCCGCGGAAGAAGCTTCAATTGGGCCGCGGATAATCATCCGCGGAAACGTTACCCCCCGGGGCTGGCCGGAACCGGTGCCGACAAAACTTCAATTGGGCCGCGGATAATCATCCGCGGAAACACAGGAGCAGGGCGCCGTCGTGGCGGATGGTGACGCGGCTTCAATTGGGCCGCGGATAATCATCCGCGGAAACCCGTCGATCTCATCCTTAAGGTCCTGTGCCAGGGCGGTGGCTTCAATTGGGCCGCGGATAATCATCCGCGGAAACTATAGCGTGTCTCCTGCTGCACCCACTCGTTCAGGTGGCTTCAATTGGGCCGCGGATAATCATCCGCGGAAACATTCGACCTCTTGTGGGCACCGCCCCAGCGGCAACCGCTTCAATTGGGCCGCGGATAATCATCCGCGGAAACTCCCGAGCTGGCAGCGTGGTATTTCCGGAACCGGCTGCTTCAATTGGGCCGCGGATAATCATCCGCGGAAACTCAGGCGCGAAGTGCGGGACATACGCCGGGCGGCAGAGCTTCAATTGGGCCGCGGATAATCATCCGCGGAAACCAACCTTGTATTATAATAATTGGTTGTAAAATACATGCTTCAATTGGGCCGCGGATAATCATCCGCGGAAACGTAAGGGTGGCCACCCATACCTCTTCGTCGTCAGGGTCGCTTCAATTGGGCCGCGGATAATCATCCGCGGAAACGGGGAATGAACAGCATGGAGCTAATGGTGGCTATTAGGCTTCAATTGGGCCGCGGATAATCATCCGCGGAAACAACTTCGCCCTGGGGACCCTCAAGGCCTTGCGCAACGGCGCTTCAATTGGGCCGCGGATAATCATCCGCGGAAACTTCAGTTGGGTGTCCAGTTGGGGGTTCAGTTGGGGGTGCTTCAATTGGGCCGCGGATAATCATCCGCGGAAACTGCAGGTAGTCGACGGCCGCCCCTGGGGTGGTGCGGATGCTTCAATTGGGCCGCGGATAATCATCCGCGGAAACGCTCGTTATGCGCGTGGCGTTACTGGCCAGAGCAGAAGCTTCAATTGGGCCGCGGATAATCATCCGCGGAAACTGGCCCGATTTACCGGCGCACCGCCTTCGCGGTAAGGGCTTCAATTGGGCCGCGGATAATCATCCGCGGAAACCTGGTTACCCTAACTCCATTGTCGGCTATCTCGCGCGCTTCAATTGGGCCGCGGATAATCATCCGCGGAAACTAAGGACCTGCATCAATGTTTTCCCGTATCTGATTGGCTTCAATTGGGCCGCGGATAATCATCCGCGGAAACAACTCGACCTCCTGCGGACATCGTCCCAATGGCAACCGCTTCAATTGGGCCGCGGATAATCATCCGCGGAAACCGCTCGGCCTATGTCGAGGTGCCACGAAAGAATGGCAGCTTCAATTGGGCCGCGGATAATCATCCGCGGAAACTTATCTCTATGCCATCAAGCCCGTCCACCAATCCATCCGCTTCAATTGGGCCGCGGATAATCATCCGCGGAAACTTGTTTTGGCAAATGCACCCGGTCGGATTTTCTCCCTGCTTCAATTGGGCCGCGGATAATCATCCGCGGAAACTCCTACGTCGGCACCCAGCCCGCCATGTCCGGGTTGGCTTCAATTGGGCCGCGGATAATCATCCGCGGAAACAGTCCCTATATTCTTGCAGCATAAACGCTATTTATTTCGCTATTTGCGAGAGGTTGTCCCCACGCATTGTTTTCAAGGTACAGGGAGTTCTTTTCAAATGTATCGCAGGCCCCTGACCTGCGGATACTCGCATAATGATAATCACAATCAGGCGTCATCACCGAACCTCTCGAAATCAAAGAACAAAACACTCCTCATCCCTCAGCTTCTCCTGTATTCCAAAATACTCGATCGCTGCCCTGGTGCGCTTTGAATCGGGCCCTATGTCAACAACCAGCACTCTGTCCTCTCTGCTGTTTATCTCATCATTCAGCTTAGACAACATAACAACCTTTTCCACTTTTGAAAGAAAGCATATAAACACCGAGTACTGCAGAGGATCCCCAAACCCCCTCATGAGCTTATGGGTCCTCCTCAAGCGTTTTGCATCAGAGACATCGTAGCAAACAAGATAGTATTTTCTCATCTCTACCTCGTACAGAATGCCGGGTATTCACTGATCTCCCCCATCAAGAACCTGCTAAATAAACGAGCCTGCACTTCCAGCACTCTTCGGTAGCTTATCGTGTATCCGAACTTCGGATGCTTTATAAGTGTACTCATTCTCCTTTCATAAGCCCTTATTGCCCTTTTTCTCAATCCATCGCTCATGTGCACGCTTCCCATCCCCTTGATGAAATCCTTACCCGCAGCCTCTCCGTTGTTGATCATGGTAAGTACCACCGAATCTACGATGATGGGCCTCATCTCTTCCATTAAGTCAAGGGCAAGGGCCGGCTTCCCGTGTCGAGGTCTATGCATCAAGCCGAGATAGGGATCGAGACCGACCGCATATGCAGTCACGGTGATTTCCTTTACCAGAATCGCATACAGGAATGAGAGCATGGCATTGACCGGGTCCAGGGGTGGCCTTCGGTTTCTTCCCTCGAAGTTGAATTCGAGCTCGTCTGTACCCCTGGGCTTTATAAGCCGAGGTAATACCGCAAAATAGATATGCGCAGCGTTTCCCTCAATTCCGAGGAGTTCCTCCATGGAGTTAGCCCTCACAGCATACTTTCCGCATGCCGCAAGCGCCTTCAGCGTCGTGGTCTCGTCCTCTGTCGAATTTCTCCTTATGATGGTTCGGCAGTTCTTGATCTTTCCCTGTATTATCTTCCGTGCGAACTCCAGCGATCTCTCCCCGTCTCTGAAAGCATCATATTGAGCTATTCGCAAATGGACGTTCTTGCTGGTATGACCATGGGTTATGCCGTAAAACCAGCCTCCCGTGGAAAAGTAACTCACGGGTATGGATCTTTCACAGAACTCTCTCAAGGCTTGCGTCGTAATTTGGACATTACCATATACGTTCAATTGAGAGACATCGATCAGCCTTATGGTCTCCCGCTCTTGTTCGGGAGGTGGGCTGGTCACGGTTATGCAATCGCCGTCCAGGCGCACATAGGAGCCTTGTCCTATGATATAGACGGGAACCGCGTCGTCCCGCGCCGGCACCAACCTCCTGTAACGGTCCTCTTCGTCTTTCTCCACGGCTTCTGACAGCAGGCGCACCTCATCGGGCATGCAGATTTTTGCGAGTGAGCAGCCAATGCATTTCACGCTGTTGTTGAGCGGGGCAGGAATCTCTCCTTTGTTTACCAATTCCCTGAACGATTCGAGAAGTGAAAGGGTCCTTGAAACAAGGGCCTCATCTATATCGACCTCGATCCTGGTCTTAGAATCTATGAAATAGATGATACCCCTATCGCAGGAATAACCGCTTTCGCGCAGCAGCAATGCCTGGGCGCAGACCTGCACCAACTCCGGCTCATAAGCTCTCTCCGGCGTATCGGGCACCTTACCGCGCTTATATTCTACGGGAGTAGCCCTCTCGCCCTCGTGCTCCACCAGGTCTATCCTGCCGGTGAGCCCTAGCTTTTTGGATGAAAGATATACCGATCGGCGGTGCGCCTTATCCCCCTCACCCTCCTCAGTCACCTTATCGGATTGTGCATCCACCCTCTTATGCTTGAACCTGCCATCGAGGGTGTAGTAATTGTCGACGAACTCCGATTCCACCCATTCGAGATAACCCAGTCGCGGGCAGTAAGCATACTCATTGAGGTAGCGAACGGGTATCAGGTCTGAGTCGTTCATTGCTCATCCGACCCACCAAATTATTCATGATATTGTACATTACTTATGCGCAATATCCTAAGTTGATTTGCTTAATAATCGAACCAAAGTGGTATGCCGAAAGTCATGTTTTTATATTTCCCTTCTGCAACTTTTCTCGACTGGATAACTGAAAAAATCCCCATCTCGACAAGGCGGCCTCTTTCAGTCAAATCGCCCTCCTTCCATATTGCAGGCAAGCAGAGAATCGATTTCACCACCTCGACTCCAATGGGATAACGCCACAGAGGCCAGCGTACTGATCTTAATTCATCATCCCACCCTACAGCCCCAAGGCTTCCCTCTCTTTTTTCTGCGCTATCAGCAGAGTAAGTTGGAAACAAGCGCAATGCCTCAAAAGCAAGGCGATTGGCGCCCCATAGAGTTTTAACCCTTCTCTTGCTATCACTAGGGTCTCCGTCCATTAAGGCATACCTGCGGTCCTCTGCAGGCTCAAGCCTCAATGAGTATTTCTCCCTATCTCCTTCCCATGGGCCGAACAAAGCCCTGTGGTAATCATCTTCTTCACAACATAGCATCAAGTCGTTTACCGTCTTTAAAAATTCCTGATGTCCCGATCCACTCAAAAGGGCCCAAGGCGTCGGTGCCATTTTCCCCTCTTTTTTAGGCCCCATTATCCCAAAAGAGGAGATGAGATCCAGCAATCGCCTTTCAGGAAATCGGCACTCATCAAAAGACATTTCTGCGAAATCCAGAAACTCTTTATTGCTGAAAGTCAAATTCTTTTTCTTAAGATCATTCAGGCTGGAATCCTCGGCAACATCAGTCCCTCTTTTCTTTGCTCTTTTCAGTCTGCTATGAATAATCCTTACTAATTCTCTTTCTCTTCCCTCATGGCTTTTTTCAGCCATATCAGGCATATCCACCCTCAAGATTGGGGTTAGTCCTTTCCACGATAACTTCGATTCAATTCCTTCATCCTTTAATGTAACCATTACGCCAAGGGTGGCGAGGAATCCAAGAGGATTGTCGCCTCTCGGGCCAGTAAGAGTGAACCTACACCACATCCTCATCCCCCGTCCTCTCCCGCTCCGAGCTCCTGTGGTCTGCCAAACGGAGCACCGCTTCAAGATACGCAAGTCCCCACCAACCATACCTGCGAACCAGCTTCCAGTACCTTTCAGCAATACCCCGATTAAGAGAAAAAAGCCGATGGTCGCTACTTCCCCAAAAAACCTTGCCGTTGAACTCGAATTTGAGAACTGCCGGTTCGGACTCACTAAACACGGGCAAGAACGGCCTTGAGTAACCGTGATGACTTGCGATGAGATGGAGGGCTAAGTCTCCGTCTTGAAGCCCCTTGAGGATATCCTTTCTTGCCTCCAGCAGCGCCACTGATTGCGCCTCGTGCCTTGCGCCTTTCGGATATCCCGAGCGCATTTCGGCAAACCTATCCGCTTTCGCGTCTCTAGCTGAGGTGGTAGACTTTGCCAGGAGCTTTCCCGATGTAACAGCAGCAATCTCATTTCCTCTATGGAGCTTTATCTGAAAGCGCGGATCTGCTTTGCCAATATCATGATACAATGCCGCTAAACACATGGCCTCCCTGATGTCCGCGGGAAGGCCGTCGCTAAACCTCTCGACGATACTCCGTACACCGCAACTGTGTTCTTCCAGCCCCACCTCTAGATCAGCATAATCCTCATTCCAGGTAGTGCTTGAATCTTCTCCGCGACCCCTAGATCCCACCAGAGCACAAACCGGTCCATCGGCTATGAGCCTCACACGTTTGTCATCCAACAGACGGCCTGCTGTTTTTCTAATCCAGCTCATGAAAGCCGTATCTTCTCCAGATGAGCTCACATCAATGATCCGTTTCAAGCACTCTTCAAGCTGGGGAGCATCTTCTTCTCCATATGCAAGCATCCTAAGGCCCTTCAATGCTTCCAGCATTTCCTCCAGCACATGTTGATCTTCCGGCCTCTTTAATTTCTCCTTTACCAATTCCTCTACAGCATACAAACGAAGAACAGGTTTTCTGTACTCTGCAGCTACCATATCTCCTATATCAGTAACCGGAACCTTTGAAAGTGGGTTCCAACCGAATTCATCGCATCCTCCATAAAAGGATGGAACAACCACCATGTCACCCGGCTTCACTTCTCTCGCCTTCGCAATAGTCGAATCTTTCAGGCCTCTCCAGCAGAGAACCGGCCTATCCGGCATCCCCACATCTTCGGTAGGCGCAATGCCTTCGATGTCCCCTGCATCAAGATTATGTCCTTCTGATGTCAAGCCTGCCATCCATCTCTTGAACTCCCATATGGGCACCTGACATCCTTCACCGAGAGCCGGAGGCTGCACGGCGACTATGTCTACCCAGTGGTCCTTGTTCTCTTCTTTCAAATCGTATCTCCAAACAACTGTTATGTCTGGAGAGGCAGCAGCGTCTCCATGCAGGAAAGCGGATATGTTCGGGCCACGCACCGGCGGAGGGCTCGTCTGAGCAAGCAAGTCGAGATGAGAAGGAAAGAGCGGCTGAGCGTGATCTGATTCCTTCCAAAGCTCGGAAACTTCCGTATCGCCAATTTCTTTCTCAAAAGAACTAAAACCAAAATCAACATATTCGTTTTCGCCATTCTTCTTTGCCAATTCTTTGAGCTTTGACCAGGTTCTGAAGATGGCTTCTCCGTAAATCGGGTCTGGTTTTGCAGCCTTACCGCTATTCTCTCCGACCTGGTTTCTCCTCAGCTCCTTCGACTGCGTTTTCTCTTCGTTTGTTTGCCGCCTCATCTTTTTTTCTTTGACCTGATCTTCTGAAGCTATGATATAAGCCGAAGAATTTTTCATTATTCCAAGGCGATTGAGCCTTCCAAATCTCTGCTGCAGGGAATCCAGTGGGGCAATCTCTGTTACAAGCGCGTCGAAATCTATATTCGCTCCCACCTCAATACATTGAGTAGAAACCACCACTCTTGGAGGTGAGGGCTTTTCTCTCGAACCAGCGCGAATGAGAGGCATCCAGCTTTCAAGCAGTCTATCACGTTCCCAGCTGCGCGCCCGCCCCGTAAGAAGGATCTTCCGCTCATGAGACAAAGAAAGCCTTTCAAACGCCGAGCGCGCGTCAGCAACACGATTCAACACAACACCGACTATGCCTTCTTCGAGTTCAGAAGCAAGCCATTCGGCTCTCTCTACGACCTCTTGCACGATCTTCTTGCGATAATCATCGCCATCTGAGGTGATTAATACTAACTCTGCTTTTTTTGACGCATTGAGCCTTCTTGCCATCTCCTCGTCTTCAAGATCACGTTCATCTAACTTGAAAGCCGCCCCCGATCTTCCTGGAAGCGTAGCAGACATATTTATCACCGTTATGGGTTTTCCTACCTCAAACTCGGAAAAGCCCTGCAATTTTTCTATCGCTCTAAGCGTTTCACAAAACGGTTCGGAGCAATGAGCTTCGTCGACAATAAAGAGCGAATCCCTTCCCAGCAATCCCGCGTATATTGGCCAGGCTTTCGGGTTGTTTTTCGCGTAAGACCTGAACAGCAAGCTTGAGCCCACCTGATCGACCGTAGAAAGGATCACCAGTGGCTGGAGTGGCGAATGAGCCCATTCTTCGTCAATCGCAATCCCTCCCCGCAGTGTCGCTGTCAGAAGTGGCTTACTTCCCCCCAAAGACATCAGCGAATCCGCAACCTCTTTGAGAGGATGAGAGCCTTCATTCAAGGCTTCCGCAAGGAGCTTCTCCAGCCTTAATGCGCGTTCCCGGGCCTCATCTACCACCACACGGCGATCTACAACAAAAACAGTCCTTCGGCGTGCGCATTCGGCACCTGCCGCTAGAGCGAACACCGAGAGCTCGATGAGAGAGGTCTTGCCGCTCGCAGTGGGAAGAGAAATGTTCTCAGGCCACCTTGAGCTCTCGGCCCCATCAGCGCAAAGCCTTTCTCTGAAAAGCCTTTCCTGCCAGGGAAAGGGATCGTGATTATTTAACGCTCTAAACCAACAGGCGAATTTATCAGGATTAAGTCTCATGGCTTTCCTCCGGCAACTGGCGAAAAATCCCATAACCCCGATGCCTGCCCGCTCCCACAAGAACCGGTCCAGATACTGGCTCAGCAAAAGCCAGCCTCACATGAGCAAAGCAACGTCGTGCTCTCCCCTTTTTTGTCGGAAGCGGAGGGAAACGAAAAGAAGGGGGCGACCCCAGAATCCAACTGATTGGAGCAGTGGCAACCTCAACAGGCTCGGGAAGTCCCGCTAACAAGCATGCTTCCCTTACCATCTGAACCGCTTCCTCACCCCATAGATCTTTAGGATATCTTCCGAACACAAAGGGCGTTACGCTGGCCCAAACCTTAGCCTGCTTTCGCCATGTATCTTCATGCAGTGCCACGGCTTTCTCAGTTACATCACAGGGAATTAGCGACCATTTGCCCAGGCGGCCCATATTCAATTCCCTCACCCTTCCCAGTGCTATCAAGCATTCCTCGCGTTGTTCCCGTGAAATTCCCTCCGGAAGAGCAGCCGCCAATCCCATGATATGTGACCTCGCATACCTGTGCCCCACATCAGGAAGGGGAAACAAGGCCATGAATGGGCCTTTCATGGGCTTCGGGTCATTGAAATCGCTGTCTGGAGCGTGACCCGTTATGACGCAATTCGGGGGCTGGTCTGCCTCAGCCACAAGCGCACTACGCCATCGCTCAATCAACGCCGCAGTGCATTCGAGAGGCAAGGGGGGGCGCTCACCTATAAGGCGAAATACATAGACCTTGTCGTGCTGGCCTCGAAAAGACCTCTTTTCCATAGCAGGCCTGCCATATGTAGCCCAAAGTTTGCTCTGCGGCGGACGACGCCTGGGATCAGACCTGTATGCTTTACATAACTCTTCTAACCTTCCTTTATAAGGCACGCGCAACGCCACCGTACCCGAGGGGTGTTTAACCCAGGATGGCTCGAGAGCCAAATCTTCATCGATGACTTCGATAAACACGAGAGAGGACGAATGGCCCAGGCTGGCCACAGCTCCCACAAGTCTTTCCATCACCCCACGGAAAGCTTTCGGGATTACTACATCAGGCCACCAGAAGAACACTTCGTCTTGCTCGAGAGGCGCACTTGGTATGTGTCGCTTTTGCCTTACTCTAAGGAGAGCGGTTCCTTGAATAGGCACCGCTTTTATTTTTGATTTACTAACGTCATTCGCTGATTCCTCGCCCCCATTCTTTTCCGTTTTCTTTTTATTTTCCCTTTTTTCCCCTAGTCCAATCGTGTCATTCACCGGTACATATAGACGAAGAACGCTTGGGCACAAAATTTCACCGCAAGTCACATTGGGGGGCTGCAACTCCTCAAGCCAACGCAGTGCTTTTTCTCCATCCTCCGGCTCTCCAAGGTCTCCCCATGCCTGCACCAAAGCACAGAACAACCTGTCCGGATGAGGCGGCCATTCTACTTCTTCCTTCCCCTGCCCCCCTCTGACATCCGCAGCAGTGACGGAACCGCGAAGATATACGACTCTCAGACCGAACATTCTCTTAGGCTTCCTCCCCCTTCTGCTCGGATGCCAGCTCTCGGCTGCGAGCAACCACTTTGACTAGATTTTCATTTGGCTTGAGTGTGAGGATGCCTTTGTTCCAAGGCTCATCGTCATCTCCTGTGGGCCAGGGTAGCCCTTTTTCCTTAGCATCCCTAACCGCCTGTCGCAAGATTTCATCAGCTCTCCCAAAAGTAAGATGAAAATCCTCTTCTCCACCGGGATATATCAACGTCAGCTTCGGCTCCTCCTTAGGCACAAGGTCACAGCGAGAACGAAGGCTGAATCCGTCCTCCCATTGCTTGGAAAGGGCGGCTAGAGCAAGCGCCGCAAGGGTGGTTCTCGCCGCAACCTCTGCCCCATCAGTTGAGGTGGGAAACCTTAATCTTCTGAGCGCAGGTAACGAAAGGACCGCGATCTGCCTTGCGAATCTTATGGAAACCCCTCCGTGATTATACGCCCCTGTATCCTTATCAATCAGAGAAGGAGTCACATTCCCCAATCCCACTTTGGACAATTTTTGCGAATTGCGTCCGGTTGTACCTTCAGCCAGTGCCCACGTCTTATCCTCATTGATATTTATAGGCAGGCTCTCTCCGGCAACCCTTATTAAAGGGTCAATACGACTAGTCGGTCTCTTATTGTCATCGGTAGCGCTTACGCCGATTATCTCGGATGTCAAAACCCGCTGGAACTTTTCTCCTAATCCACCCCGGGCTCCGTGGGAATCCCACATGCCGAAGATGAGGGCGGTAGGGCAAAGCCCAAAAAGACCGGTCGCGTCGGCCAAGCTAGCCTCATCCACCAGCCTGCCGATCTTGCTGCTCTTTTTCTTGTCTCTGGGATGCCTGAATGGCACTCTTTTCCCATCCTCTTCAATCTCAGATGCGAAAAAAATGGCGTCGGCGATTCGATGTGGGGCTTCCAGTACCGTAAAAACGCCCACTTCGTCTACCTCTGTTCCAGTGAAATCGATCTGCACCAAGGGGAAGGGACGCTCTCCACTGGTGACACTGCGATGCCAATCAAGAAGAGCCAGTTCCAGGCGATTGGCCTGCGACTGAACCGAATCGAGCAAGACGCAATTTACCTCTTCCCCGTCTACAATCCTCTTCTCTCGGGCATAAACGCTCCCCTGATATGTCGGAGGAAACACCTTATCCCCGCTTCCACCCGCCGGCAAAAGATCTACCACGGCCCTGAAGGCATAGGCCTTGCCCTCCATTGCCTTTCTCAACCCTTCATAAGTCAGTTCCTGTACGCCCATGACTTACCTCCTCGATTCATCTCTTCCTATCGCCTATTTTGTCGTTCTGCTTAGCATTTTATCCCCACCAAGTGACAGTAATCCCATCCCCTCACACTTGGGAATCCGCGGGGGCTGTCATCGTGCCGGGAGCGCCCGAACGCACCGCGCCGTTTACCATCACCCCCTGCGGGGCCCTTTCGGGCCCCGCGCCGCCGCCGTCCGCTCCCACTATGCCCATGCTTCCTCCCGCGCTCTCCAAAAAAGCCAGCCCGTTTCCGTCACTCCTGAAGTACGCCGCCGCTCCCCTCGGCTGCATATGCCAGGTGCCTCTGATACGCGTAGGTGTTGCGCTCCCTCACCATGGACGGTATGCGGAAGAGGTCGGCTAACCACATGATTCCTGCATATCCCAGCGTAATGACGTACAACAACGATATCTTCCCCAAGTACCAGCGATGCCCGATAAAGGTGGGCCACAGCAAATACGCAAGCCAGACCTTCCTCTCTCCCTTGATGCTCATCGCTCCTCTCCCTTTCCATATGCACTAGAGCGCATAATTCACATTATGTAATCGGTTGAAGCGACCCGCCTTCCGAAGACCCCTAAGAACGAAAGTGATAAGGGCCGCTATGGCGTGACGGTCATACCTTAATGGTTATATTGGTACCGCTGGCCTGACAGCTGTACGGCAGTTTTTATCGGGTTATTCGCGGAATTCCAAGGATATGCTGCCAACAGTATGGCAGTCTTTGACGGTATTTTGGATTTATCCGCCTGGAATTCAGGAGGTGAGGCCGTAGCGCCCCAACACGCCGCGGGCGCGCTCTATGACCATGTCGCGGAGTTCGGGAGGAGCCAACACCTCGACCTCGCCCCCGAAGGCCACTACCCAGGAGCAGATCTCGGAAAGGCCTCCCACCCTGAAGGAGAACACCGCGCTGCCGTCGGGCCGGTCCTCGCAGCGCTGGGAGGGATGCCACAGGCATTCCTTTACGAAAGGAGCCGCCTGCGGGCTGAAGAGTACCCGCACCTCCCGGGGCTCGCCCCGCATCACCTGCCAGGCCCCGCCCATGTAATCGCTGATGCTGAAGTCCTCGGGGGGCGTAAAGGTCTCCTCAAGAAGGCGCGCCTCCCTGATGCGGTCCACCTTGAATATCTTCACCTCGCCCCGCAGGCGGCAGAAACCCACCAGATACCAGGCGTTGGAGCGGAAGAGGAAGCCGTATGGGTCGACCCGCCTGTGGGTTACCTCGTCGCGCGACAGCGCATAGTAGGTCATCTCCACTGAGCGGTTTCCCTCCACCGCCTCCTCCAAAACCTCCAGGATGGGCTGATGGTCCGCGTAATCGACGGTGGGCTCCCAGGCCGGGCTGAAATGCGCAGCCTCGCTGGATGCGGCATCGCGTATCGCCTCGGGCAGAGCGGCGAATATCTTCTCCATGGCGCTCTGCGCGCCCCGCTGAAAGGGGGTGCCCTTCTGGCGCGCGAGGATTTCGGCGCCCATGGCCAGGGACAGCGTCTCGTTGAGGTCGAACTGCATGGGCGGGAGGAAGAAGCCCTCGCTCAGCCGGTATCCCCTTTCGGTGTAGAGGGGAATGCCCGCCATCTTCATCAGGGCGATGTCGCGGTAGATGGTGCGTAGGGAGACCTCGCAGCGCTCGGCCAGCTCCGCGGCCCCTATGCCCGGCTTCCCCTCGATGAGGGTCAGCATCTTGATCACCCGCCAGAGGCGGCTCACCTTCTCCATTTACCCTCCTCGCGCCTTGCCGCAGGAACATGATATATGGGGTCGCTCACTACCCACCTTCCAGGAGGGAGGGTCGGCCCCAATGCAACATTTGCGTTTCCGACCGCCTTGCCGTCAGCACCATAGAGCGTGTAGAGGCTGAGCCCATAAACTTGTGTAAATAGGATACGGCATTTGTTCTTTGACAACAAAAGCCATCACTCTCCAAGATAAGGGAAATTTCCCAAAAACCTTTATCTAAAAGAAGAACGTCCTCATACAAGCAAAGTGCACCCGATTTCCTTGGGCACCGAATGGAGAACGAGCTGCTGCGCAAGAGCTGCGAGGCCAAGGAGTCCTTACGGCAAAGGAGGCCGCGGAGATGAGCGTCCGTACGTCCCCCTCGACCGAAAAGCCGTACGGCATTCTGCGCACCTGCATCGCCTGAGGTATACCGCGTTCCACCTTCTACGCCCGCACATGCCCCAGCCCGTGTTCCTCGAGGGTGATTCCACGCCGGAGAGGAGAAAGCCCGGCCCCAAGACGGAGCTATCCGACGCCGAGCCTCTCTCCCGCATCCATGACGACCTGGCCTTCTCTCTTTTTTGTGGCGAGGGCCACCGCAAGGTGTGGGCAAGCCTGCGCTACGTGAGCGGCTTGAAGGGGTAGAGCTTGGAGGATCTCTCCCTTTCCCTGGGCCGGGGCAGCTCCTCTGCCTCACAGAGCTTCTTTGCCGTTCGCCAGACCATACCCAGGGCAAAGCCGATGTCCTTGTAGCTCATATCCTGTTTCCGTAAGGCCCTTGCGTTCACTCGCCACTCCTTTCGGTACATAGAATCCATCCTTTATCCTTTATGGTCGAGTATGAAATCAATGGATTCGCGGCTATTTATTGCAACAAAAGAGAGCTCATAAACCAGCCCGGCGATCATGTGTAATATATACAGCGCTGTTTCGAGATTCGAGTTTTCCTCGGTTTACCTCGCTTGCGCCACAGCGTTATTGAATATTTGTTGATGGAGATCGGCATATTATGGTCGCAGCGTCACCGTGGACTCCGAGGGCACGCGGAGCGCCCTATATCGGCCATCGCGATTGTGCGCGGTACGACGTGGACTCCTGGGGCACGCGGGGTGCCCCGGCGCACCCGGGGATTACCTGTGATCCGGGCATTTATCGAAGAACGACCTGTCCTTGCCCGTCCTGCTCACGATCCAGTCCACCTGGGCCTGCGGGATGTAGGGGGTGCCGCAGACGCTGCACCTCACCATCTGGAAGTCCCGGTGCCATATGCGCCGTACCCCGTCCTTCTCCTTCATGGTGATGGCCCCGGTGGGGCAGGCATAGGCGCAGGCGCCGCAGCCGATGCATACCTCCGACGGTTTGTCATAGGGGGTTGCAGGCTTCTTGTCCGCTCCGCGCTCGGTCATGGCTATGGCGTGAACGCCCACCACCTCGGCGCAGACGTTGGTGCACAGCGCGCAGGCGATGCACTTGTAGCGCTCGTTCTCTCCCTCGTCCTTGCGGAAGCGCACCTCGGCGATCCCTTCCGAGGCGGCCATCTCCCGGATCACCTCCGAATCCGGCACGCGAGCGAGCAGCAACTCCAGGACTCCCCGGCGGATCCTGTGCACCAGGGGGGTATCCGTCTTCACCTCCAGGCCCTTGCGCACCGGGTAGTTGCAGGCGGTGACCAGCCTCATCCTGCCGCCCTGGTGGGCCTCCACCAGGCAGACGCGGCAGGAGCCTCCGCTCGACGGCACCTCGCTGTTGTAGCACAGGGAAGGTATGTAGATGCCGTTTTCGTGCGCCACCTCCAGCACACATCGGTCCTTTACGGCCTCGAAGGTCCTTCCGTCGATGACTACGCTTACCTTTTCCATGCTAGGAGATCCTCACCGCGTCGAAGGTGCACACGTCCTTGCAGACGCCGCACTTGATACACTTGTCCGCGTCTATGGTATGGGGCTCCTTGCGCTTCCCCGTGATGCACTCCTGCGGGCAGTTCTTTGCGCACAGGCGGCACCCGGTACACGCTTCCGGGTCTATATGATAGGTGATGAGCGCCTTGCACACCCCGGCCGGACACCTCTTGTCCCGGATGTGGGCCTCGTATTCGTCGCGGAAGTACTTGATGGTGGAGAGCACCGGGTTGGCGGCCGAGGTCCCCAGGCCGCACAGCGCCCCCCAGGTCAGGAGGTCGCACAGCCCCTCAAGCATCGCCAGGTGCTCCTCTCCGCCGCAGCCCTCGGTGATCTCGGTGAGCAGATCGAGCATGCGCGGCAGGCCGTCCCGGCAGGGGGTGCACTTCCCGCAGGATTCCTCCACCAGGAAGCCGGTGAAGTACCTGGCCACGTCCACCATGCAGGTGTCCTCGTCCATGACGATGATGCCGCCCGACCCCATCATGGACCCTGCTTCCGTAAGGCTGTCGAAATCGATGGGCAGGTCGGCCAGGCGCTCCGGTATGCACCCGCCGGAGGGGCCGCCGGTCTGGACCGCCTTGAACTCCTTGCCGCCCAGGATCCCGCCTCCTATGTTCTCCACCAGCTCGCGGATGGAGATGCCCATGGGCACCTCCACCAGGCCGGTGTTGTTGACCTTGCCCACCAGGGAGAAGACCTTGGTGCCTTTGGAGCCCTCGGTCCCGATGCTCGCATACCAGTCGGCGCCCTTGAGGATGATCTCGGGCACGTTGGCCCAGGTCTCGACGTTGTTGAGGACCGTGGGCTTATCGTAGAGTCCCCTCTCCACCGAGCGGATGTACTTGGCGCGCGGCTCTCCCACCTCGCCCGCCACGGAACGCATCAAGGCCGACGATTCGCCGCACACGAAGGCCCCGCCCCCACGGCTGATCTTGATGTCGAAGGAGAAGCCGCTCCCCAGGATGTCCTCGCCCAGCAGCCCTTTCTCCCGCGCCGCCTCCAGGGCGGCGGTCAGGTTCCGTATGGCCAGGGGATACTCGTCGCGGACGTAGATGTAACCCTGGTGCGAGCCCAGGGCGTAGGCGCCTATGATCATGCCCTCGATGACCGAGTGGGGGTCGCCCTCCATGATGGAGCGGTCCATGAAGGCACCCGGGTCGCCCTCGTCGCCGTTGCACAGCACGTAGCGCACGTCGCTCTCCACGGCTACACAGGAACGCCACTTGGTCCCGGCCGGGAAGCCGCCGCCGCCGCGGCCGCGCAGGCCCGAGCGTTCCACCTCGGAGATGATGTCGTCGGGCTTCATGGCCAGCGCCTTGGTCAGCCCGGCATAGCCCCCCGCCAGGATGTAGTCGTCGATGCTGGCCGGGTCTATGGTGCCGATGTGCCTCAGGGCGATGCGCTGCTGGTGCCTGTAGAAGGGGATCTCGCTGTAACGCGCCACGGCCTCTCCGGTGGCCTTGTCCCGGTACACCAGCCGCTCCACCACGCGGCCGCCCTTGACGGTCTCCTCCACTATCTCCGGCACGTCCTCCGGTTTCACCTTGAGGTAGAGGATGTCCTGCGGCCTGAGAGCCACCAGCGGACCGTTCTCGCAGTACCCGTGGCAGCCCGTGGTCTTGATGCCGACATTCACGTCGATCTCGAGCCCCTGCTCCTTGATGACGTCCATGAAAGCCTCCGCCACCGGCCTGGCCCCGTTGGCCTGGCAGCCGGTGCCGAAGCACACCAGGACCGTGGGAAGTTCGGGTCTGGCGGCGGCCGCCAGCTCCCGCCGGTATGCTTCGAGCTGCTCCACTGACTTGATGGCGCCCATGTCCCTAGCTCCCAACCTGCTTCTTGACCACGTCCATGATCTTGGAGGGGCGGGTCTGACCGTGGTACACATCGTCCACCAGGGTCACCGGAGCCATGGCGCAGGCCCCCACGCAGTTGACGCATTCCAGCGTGAACTCCCCGTCCTCCGTGGTGCCGTTGCGCTTCACCTTGAGCTCCCGCTCCAGGGCCTCCAGGATCTGCGGTGCGCCCTTGAGGTGGCAGGCGGTGCCCGTGCAGACCTTGATGGTGTGCCTGCCGCGAGGGGTGAGGGAAAGGGCTTTGTAGAAGGTGCCCATGGCGTAGATCTTGCTCGCCGGGACCCCTATGACCTCGCTCAGGCGGCGAATGCCCTCCTCGGGGACGTAGTGGAACTCGCGCTGGAAATCCTGGAGGATGGCCAGCAGCGACTCCTCCGTTTTCTCGTAACGGTCTATGATGCGATCGAATTGTGCCAGGTCGCGTGTCACTTCCGTCATGCGATCAACCCTCTTCGCTGAGCTTCACCAGCTTCTCGTACTCCGCCGTGGTGTGTTCCTGGATGGCCTCGATGTCCTCGTCGGTGAGGTGCCGGAAGCGCCCCTGCCCCGCGATATATTCCCGCACGGGGAGGATGGGCTCCGGCCGGTAGGTGAGGCGGTACTTCCCGTACTCGCATTCGTAGAGCGGGAACACGCAGGTGTTCACGGCCAGGCGCCCGTACCTGATGGCCTCCTCGGAGGGGATGCGCCAGCCCGTGGGACATACCGAGAGGATGTGCAGATACGCAGGCCCCTTGATGGAGGCGGCCTTCTCCACCTTCTCCATGAGGTCGAAGGGAAAGCTGGGACAGGCGGTGGCCACGTAGGGGATGTTGTGGGCGATGGCGATCTTCGGCAGGTCCTTTTTCTGGGTATGCTGGCCCTTGGAGAGCTTGCCCGCCGGGCTGGTGGTGGTGCTTGCTCCCCAGGGGGTGGCGCTGGAGCGCTGGATGCCGGTGTTCATGTAGGCCTCGTTGTCGTAGCACACGTAGATGAAGTCGTGGCCGCGCTCCAGGGCCCCGGAGAGCTGGCCCATGCCGATATCGGCGGTGGCGCCGTCGCCGCCCATGGCCACGAAGTTGATCTTCTTGGGAGGGAGCTTCCCCTTGCGCATCATGGCCTTCATGCCGGACTCGCAGCCGGTGATGACCGCGGAGGCGTTCTCGAAGGCCACGTGGATCCAGGGCACCTCCCAGGCGGTGGTGGGCAGCGGCGAGGAGACGATCTCCATGCAGCCCGTGGCCATGGCCACGATGGTGTTGCGCCCCAGGGCCTTCATGACCAGACGCACCGCCAGCGCCTCGGCGCAGCCCTGGCAGGCGCGATGCCCGGAGGCGAAGAATTCGCCCTTCTCGACCAGTCTCGCCGCATATACCGAGTACTTGTCCATACCTCGCTCCTCACCCGCGCAGGCCGTAAAGCGTGAAACCGGCGATATCTCCCCGCTCGGCCTTTTCCTTTCCCTCGAGGATGATGGCCTTGAAATCCTCCACCGTAACGTCCCTTGAAGCCAGCCCCGCCACGTAATCCACGATCGCCGGCGCCTGCGGCCTACGGTACATGGCGCTCCTCAGCTCCAGGGCCACCGGGCCGCCCGGGCCGCCGAAGCTGATAGCGCGGTCCAGCACGATGAGGGCCTTTTTCCCCTCCGTCACCCGGTACAGTTCGTCGAAGGGGAACGGCCGCCACAGGCGGAGCTTGATGACCCCCGCCTTCTCTCCCTGCTCCCTCAGCTCGTCCACGGCCGCCATGGCCGTCTCGCCGAGCGATCCCATGGTGACTATGCAATATTCGGCGTCGTCGGCCCGGTAGGTCTCCACGGGGTGATAGCGCCGTCCGGTAAGGCCTTCCCACTCCTCCCACGCTTTGATGCAGGTGGCATAGGATCCCACCAGAGCTTTCTCGCGGGCCATCTGCGCCTCGGTGTAGATCTCGGGCATGGCGAAGCAGCCCATGGAGACCGGGCTGTCGGGGTGGAGCGCTTCCTCCATCCTGAACTCCGGGATGTAGCGCCGGACCAGCTCGTCGTCCTCGAATTCGATGGGCTCGATCATGTGGGTCATGATGAAACCGTCGATGTTGATGGCCACCGGCAGCCGCACCGCGGGGTCCTCGGCCACCCGGAAGGCCCAGAACACGTGGTCGTAGGCCTCCTGGCCGTTCTCGACGAAGACGTGTATCCAGCCGCCGTCGCGCACCATCATGGTGTCGGTGTGGTCGTTCCAGATGGAGAGCGGCGCGGACAGGGAGCGGTTGGCAAGGGCCATGACCACCGGCAGCCGCATGGCCGAGGCGATGAAGAAGATCTCCGCCATCAGCGCCAGGCCCTGCGCGCTGGTGGAGGTGAAGGTGCGCGCCCCCACCGCCGCCGCGCCGCAGCATACGCTCATGGCCGAATGCTCGCTCTCCACGGGCACGAACTCCGCGTCCAGGTGCCCGTCGGCCACCATCTCGGAGAGGTGCTCCACGATGTGGGTCTGGGGGGTGATGGGGTAGGCCGCTATCAAGTCGCAGTCCGCCTGCCCCACCGCCTCCGCTATGGCGAGCGATACCTCGATGCCCCTGCGTTCCCTGGCCATGTCAGCCTTCCTCGATCTCCATGGTTATACAGCCCACCGGACACTCCCTGGCACAGATGCCGCATCCCTTGCAGTACTCCAGGTCGGCCCGGAAGTGGTCGTCCTCCGTCCTGTGGATGGCCGCGTCCGGGCAGTACAGCCAGCACAGGCCGCAGCGGATGCACTGCTCCTCGTCCACCACCGGCCGCAGCGAACGCCAGCTCCCGGTCTTGTACTCCCGGGAGCAACCGGGCTCGCTGACCGCGGCACCTATCTCCAGATCCTGCCACTTTATCTCGTCAATAGGTCTGGCCACGTCCGCTTACTCCTTCAATACCAGTTCGTCGTAAGCCCGTTCCAAGGCCCTCATGTTCTTCTCCCCCAGCTTGGGCCCGAAGCGGTCCAGCATGGGCCCGCGCATGTCCTCCACCTCCAGCAACCCGGTGGCCTTGATCACCGCCCCCAGCATGGTGGTGTTCACGATCACCCGCCCCAGCTCCTCCCGGGCGATCTGGTCGGCGTTGACGGTGCCGACGCGGCAGGAGAAACGGCACTCGTTCATTATCTCCTCGTATGATTTCTTGGTATTGATTATCAATATGCCGTCGGGCTTCAGGCCCTCCACCGGATCGATGAGGGTCAGAAGCCCCGAGTCGAGGATGACCACCACGTCGGGCTCGTAGACCTTGGCACGGACGCGGATCCTCTTGTCGTCCACCCGGCAAAAGGCCACCACCGGGGCGCCCCTGCGCTCGGGACCGAAACTGGGGAAGGCCTGGGCGTACATGCCCTTGTTTATGGCCGCCACCGCGATCAGCTCCGCCGAGGTGACCGCTCCCTGCCCGCCTCTGCCGTGAAACCTTATCTCCAGCATGTAAGCTCCCGTTAGGCCTAGTTACATTATGTCTTTTCGGTCTCGTCTCCTTCGCAGATTTAAACTATTATATCCGAATCTCCCACCGGTTCAAGCGCACGGGGTCAGATCTTCGATCTTCGACGCTAGATAGCGGGGTCGTATCTTCGATCTTCGACGCGGGTTTACTTGGATCTGCAAAGATGATGGACAACAGCGGTTTCTCAGAACCGTAAGTTACCGACATCGAAGATCGAAGATACGACCCCGCTCGGGGGAATAATATCTTCGGCGGCACGGGCCATAAGCCCTGACGGCTAAAGGAGGAGGGTATAACATGAACGGAGAGAGCAAGTGCCCGGTGACGGGCAGGGGCAACCCGCAGGCATCGGGCAGGGGCATGACCTACCGCGACTGGTGGCCGGATCAGCTGAACCTGAGGATCCTGCACCAGCATTCCGGCAAGAGCAATCCCATGGGAGAGGACTTCGACTACGCCGAGGAGTTCAAGAAGCTCGACCTGCAGGCGGTGAAGAACGACCTCTACGCCTTGATGACCGACTCGCAGGAGTGGTGGCCGGCAGACTACGGCCACTACGGGGGGCTCTTCATCCGCATGGCCTGGCACAGCGCTGGCACCTACCGCATCGGCGACGGCCGCGGGGGCGCGGGCACCGGCAACCAGCGCCTGGCACCCGTCAACAGCTGGCCAGACAACGCCAACCTGGACAAGGCCCGCCGGCTGCTCTGGCCCATCAAGAAGAAATACGGCCGCAGGATCTCCTGGGCCGACCTCATGATCCTCGCCGGCAACTGCGCCCTGGAGTCCATGGGGTTCAAGACCTTCGGCTTCGGCGGGGGGCGCGTGGACGTCTGGGAACCCGAGGAGGACATTTACTGGGGCTCCGAATCCGAGTGGCTCGGGGACCAGCGCCACGGCGAAGGGGAGGAGCTGGAGAATCCCCTCGCCGCCGTGCAGATGGGCCTCATCTACGTGAACCCGGAGGGTCCGGGCGGCAAGCCCGACCCGGTGGCCTCGGGCCGCGACGTGCGCGAGACCTTCGCGCGCATGGGTATGAACGACGAGGAGACGGTGGCGCTCAAAGCCGGTGGCCATACCTTCGGCAAGTGCCACGGCGCCGGCCCCGCCTCCCATGTCGGCCCCGAGCCCGAGGCCGCCCCCGTCGAGGAGCAGGGCCTGGGCTGGAAGAGTACCTACGGCAGCGGAAAAGGCGGAGACACCATCACCAGCGGCATCGAGGGCGCCTGGACGCCCAACCCCACCCGCTGGGACATGGGTTACTTCAACGTCCTCTTCAAATACGAATGGGAGCTGGTGAAGAGCCCCGCGGGCGCCTGGCAGTGGGTGGCAAAGGACGTCGACGAGGAGGATATGGTGCCGGACGCGCACGACCCTTCGAAAAAGCATGCCCCCATCATGACCACCGCGGACCTCTCGCTGCGCTTCGACCCCGTCTACGAGCCCATCGCGCGCCGCTACCAGCAGAACCCGGAGGAGTTCGCGGACGCCTTCGCCCGCGCCTGGTTCAAGCTCACCCACCGTGACATGGGGCCCCGCTCCCGCTACCTCGGACCGGAGGTCCCGGAGGAGGAGCTGATCTGGCAGGACCCGGTGCCCGCGGTGGACCACGAGCTCATCGACGAGGGCGACATCGCGGAGCTCAAGGCGCGGATCCTCGCCTCGGGCCTCTCCATCTCGGACCTGGTCTACGTGGCCTGGTCCGCTGCCTCCACCTTCCGGGGCTCTGACAAGCGGGGCGGCGCCAACGGAGCGCGCATCCGCCTCGCGCCCCAGAAGGACTGGGAGGTCAACCAGCCGGAGCGGCTGGCCGGGGTGTTGAGCGCGCTGGAGGGCATCCAGGCTGAGTTCAACGCCGCGCAGGCGGGCGGCAAGCGGGTCTCCCTCGCCGACCTCATCGTCCTGGGCGGCTGCGCCGCCGTGGAGCAGGCGGCGAAGAACGCCGGCTTCGAGGTCGCCGTCCCCTTCGCTCCGGGACGCACGGACGCCTCCCAGGAGCAGACCGACGTGCAGTCCTTCGCCGTCCTCGAGCCCTGCGCGGACGGATTCCGCAACTACCAGAAGAAGAAGTACGCGGTGAAGCCGGAGCACCTGCTGGTGGACCGCGCGCAACTGCTTACGCTCACCGCCCCCGAGATGACGGTGCTGGTGGGGGGCATGCGCGTCCTGGGCGCCAACTACGGCGGGTCCGGGCACGGGGTCTTCACCGCGCGGCCCGGAACGCTCACCAACGACTTCTTCGTGAACCTCCTGGACATGGGCACGGTCTGGACGCCCACCGCGGAGGACGAGGACATCTTCGAGGGACGTGACCGCGCCACGGGCGAGCTAAAGTGGACCGCCACCCGCGTGGACCTAATCTTCGGCTCCAACTCCCAGCTGCGCGCCATCGCCGAGGTCTACGCCTGCGACGACGCCGGGGAAAAGTTCGTGCGCGACTTCATCTCGGCATGGAACAAGGTGATGAACGCGGACCGCTTCGACCTCGCCTGACACCTAGCGGTCCATGACCTGATTGCGTTGAGGGGCGCCCGTCCTGCCGGGCGCCTCTTTCTTCTGCGCATGATCCCCATCAACTGCTGGAAACCGATTGACCATACGCCTCCGCTCGGATCCGGATTCGAGGGAGATCGTCCGCAGCAGGAACGCATCCTCGAGATAGCCCAGGTAAGCGTGCAGGGTGTCTTTCGCGACCGGTATTCCCTGCGTCTTCAGATCATTATCGAACTTGTTGATGCTGAATGAACCGGCAGGATTACCCAGAAGCTGTCTGACAAAATAGCGCAGCGCCAGGGTGTTTGAACCGCCTTCATAGCCCTCTCCTTTCATCCGCCGCGTTCGCAATACACGGTCGGTTTATCCATCAAGGCCTCAACCATGAGACGAGGCTCCATGCCTGTTCCTGTTCACGTCATTGCGAGAGGGCGCCTCTTTTAACGTCATTGCGAAGCGGCCTCTTCGCCGCCGAAGCGATCTGGTGGCGCCCGGCCCTCTCTATAAATCCTGTCGTCGAAGCCGCCTCAAGCACGGGGCAAGGCTTGATCCCAATGCCTGGGGTTATTCCTCGGGGTTGACGGCATAACCCAACACGTCGTGGCCTCCGGTCCAGCCGGAAGGGCCGTAGGAGAAGTACATGGGCCTCTCCACGATCACCGGCTGGGTGGAGGAGACCCTGGCCGAGGTGGGGATGCCGGGCCCGGCGTGGTCGTTCACCATCACGGTGGAGCGGGAGTTGGCCTTCACTGTGAAGGGCTCCCTGGTGATGGCGCCCCCTCCCTCCGGGTAGTAGGTGATGGTCACCACCGCGTCCGTCTCCCAGGGGTTCTGGATGCACAGCCACTCCTCGAAGCCGTACCCGGTATAGCCCTCGGCGAAGAACCAGTCGAGCGCCGGGTAGGGGGTGCCGATGACGCAGTGCCCCCGGTCCAGCCCCATCCCGCCGTGCCGGGGTAGGCAAAGTACATGGGCCGCTCGGCGAGAAAGGGCGCGCCTGAACTGAGGCGCACCGAGACGTCCTGCTCGGGCCCCACCCCCACTACGGCGTCGTTCACCAGCACCGTCTCGCGCTTTCCCGCGGGCACGGGATAGTCCCTCTCCACGGTCTCGCCCGTCCCCAGCATGTAGGTGGCGTGCACGTTGATATCTGCCGTCCCGGGGTTCTGCAGGGTGAGCCACTCCTCGAAGCCCCTCCGCGTCGTGCCCTCGGCGAAGAAATAGCCGTTCCTCAGCGAGGTGGCCCCCATCACGCAGTGCCCCCCGGTCCAGCCCCACAAAGCGGTCCCCTGGTAGTTGAAGTACATCGGCCTCTCCGCCACCACCGGCAGGGAGGAGGTCAGCTTGAGGGAGGTCTGGTACGACCCGCCGCCGAGGAGCTGGTTGACCAGGATGCTCGAGCGGCCGTGGGCGGGCACCGAGAGGCCGCCCACCACCTTCTCCCCCTCCTCCTGGGTCTGGAAGCGGAAGGTGAGCTCGGCCGGGGATTCCCAGGGGTTCATGACGCAGACCCACTCCTCGAAGCCGGGGCCGGTGTAGCCCTCGGCGAAGTACCAGGTGGTCGAGGGAGCCTCCGCCCCAACCGCGTCGTGGCCCCCCGTCCAGGCACCGCGGTAGTCGAAGTACATGGGCCTCTCGGCGATGAAGGGGGCTTCAGCCTCGCAGACGAGCGAGACCGCCCTGTCCGCCCCCGCCAGGGCGTTGACGTCCCTGGTCACCCGGCTGCGGCCGGGCACGTTGTGGATTTCTGTCCTGGGCGGACCGTCCCCGAAGAGGTAGGTCACCCTGACATCTACGGGGACGTTCGAGGGGTTGCCCAGGCACAGGTACTCCTGAAAACCCGCCCCGGTGTAACCCTCGGCGAAGAAGAAGCGGTAGGGGGCGGCCAGCTCCTTGCGGAATACCTGCTCCGTCGTGGTGGGCGTGGGGATGAGGTTGGTGGCACTTGAATGAAAGGCGACGTACCTGCCGTCGCCGGAGATGACCGGGTACTCGGAGTGGTCGTCGCCCTGCACCCCCGCCGCGCTCGCGGAGACCAGCTCCATCTTCCAGGTCACCAGGTCCTTGCGGAAGATGTCCAGCTTGCCGTTGGCGTCCCCGTCAACCAGGTTGGTGGCGTTGGACTGCAGGGCCACATATCGACCGTCTTCCGAGATGGAGGAATACTGGGAGCCGAGGTCTGCCGGGTTCCCCACGGCATCCGAGGAGACGAGCACGATGGCCCCACTCACCATGTCCTTGCGATAGACCTGACCGGCGGGCACGCCCGGGATGAGGTTGTCGGCGTTGGAGGTGAAGGACACGAACCTGCCGTCGCCAGAGCAGGAGGGAAATCCGTTGCTCATATTGGACTCCGCCCCCGCCGCGTTCGCGGAGACCAGCGCGACCTCCCCCGTCTCCATGTCCTTGCGGAAGATCTCCCGCCCGGAGGTGGCCGGCGCGACCAGGTCGGTGGAGTCGGAGGTGAAGCACACGAACCTGCCGTCGAGGGAGATATCCGGCTCGAAAGGATGGACGACACCGTTCCCCTGCGCCCCCGCCGCATTCGCCGAGACCAGCCTCACCTCCCCCGTCTCCGTGTCCTTGCGGAACACCTGCAGCCCCGAGGTGGCCGGAGTCACCAGGTTGGTGGCACGGGAATTGAAGGCCACGTAGCGCCCATCCGCCGAGATGGAGGATAAGCTGGAGGGGTGGTTCCCCTGCGTCCCCGCCGCGTTCGCCGAGACCAGCCTCACCTCCCCCGTCACCATGTCCTTGCGGAACACCTGCTGCTCCGAAGTGCCCGGCGTCACCAGGTTGGTGGAGTCGGAATAGAAGGCGACGTAGCGCCCGTCCGCAGAGATGGCGGTGGTGGTGGAGAAGCCGTTTCCCTGCTCGCCCGCCGCGTTCGCCGAGACCAGCCTCACCTCCCCCGTCTCCGTGTCCTTGCGGAACACCTGCAGCCCCGAGGTGGCCGGAGTCACCAGGTTGGTGGCCCTGGACCTGAAGGCGACGTACCTTCCGTCCGAGGATATGACGGGGCAGCTGCTCGCCGAATTCCCCAATGTGCCCGCGGCTTCCGAGGATACCACCGCGATGTCCCCCGGCGCGGCCTGTGCGCTCCCCGCCGGCAGCGCCAGGAGCAGAAGCGCCAGCAGCAGAGGCATCGTCGACTCGAGCAAGGCCGCATAACGCCTTTTACGGGGCGGGCCGCTGCTCACCCGGCCCCGCTTACAGCCGACTTTCCCACGCGTGCTCATCTCCCGAACCTCCTCGAAGAAACGAAATAAATATCCGTCTGGCGGCGTTGGGATATCCCTGGTGAAGCGGGCGCATAGCGTGGCCTGTTGTTCATAGGGTTCCGCGGATACCGCGGATAATATCCCCGCACATCCCTGTTTCATGCCTGATCGTTTTTACCCCTAAACGGGTTCTCGTAAACCGCCGCGCGCCGGCCTTTGTCTGACCGCTCCCAGGCACGAGGCGAGGCTTGGAATGATGAAGATCTGACGCCTCCGAAATAAAGCGCACCCGATTTCCTTGGACATCAAGTCATCCATATTCCGTGTCCGAGTAAATCGAGTGCGCTATAACATCATGATCTTGGCATCATGCAGCGACTTCGGCACTTGACTCTGATCCCTAAGGAGAACAAGCGCCACAGCGCTTGATCGATACGCCTTTGCACATCATCGATCCGCTGCGTCGAACTCTGCCCTGGTTAGCCATGCGTCGAATAATGTCGGGTTAGCGCGTCGGGTTTCGCTAGCAATAGAGACGGCGGTTGTACGGCATCCAGCGTTCCTGCCCGCGCTCAGGAGCCCAGCCACCACCATGGGACCGCGACGACCTTGCGGTGGAGCCTGCGGATGGCGCTCCCAGCATGTACCAGCACGCCCCGTATCGCCCTGGGGTGTTCTTCAAGGAAAGCGAGGAGGTTCTTGATGTCGTTGTATGAAGGCCGGGTGGTCAACTTGACCTCGACCGCCACCAGGTCCCTGCCCTGCTCCAGGACGAAATCCACCTCCCTGCCTCCGGTGGTCCGCCAGAAATAGATCCCCGTGCGCGGGACCTGCAGCTCCGCGTCCGCGCGCAGTTGCAGATAAACCAGGCATTCGAAGAGGCCGCCCAGCTCGCGCCCTTCACGCAGGGAATCGAGGTCGTGATAACCGGCAAGAAAGGCGTTCAGCCCCGGATCGACAATATATCCATATCGCTATCTTGTCAGATACAGTCTTTAGCATCCGGCAAAGCCTCCGTGAAACCCTTTGTAGCGCCGCTTTGGCATAAAAAGGATTCTATGTCATCATGACCGGCTCTTGAGACGGGATTTCTGGTTGTCGCCGAGGGAAAATCTAGTCGACGTCAAACAACCTGGGAGTTCATCGACCTTCTCGAGTACCAGGAGGATGTTTTAGGGCTGAACGTCGACCAGGCAACGCCCGATGCGCTGAGGCCGCAATCCAAAGAAAGGACCCTGAGAGAGGTAGCCTATATATATATATATATGAGACTGACCTTACCTGCTTTTCCTTGAATGCATACTGAGCTCCACCCAGAAGATAGAGGATTATGTCGGCGGCATGTCGTTCGAGGATTTCCCGGGCGACAACAGGACGGTGGACGCCGTGCTCAGAAACCTGGAGATAATCGGCGAAGCTTCGAAGAATATCCCGCCCGAGATCCGAGAAGGACATCCCGATAACCCTGGGGGAGAATGACGGCCTCAGGAATATCGTATCCTACGAGTATTTCGGCATCGACCTCTCCATAATATGGCGGATCATCACCGTCAACCTACTGCCGTATCCAACTGTCTTGACTATTTGTTGATCAGCAGCATTCGCAGGCTTTCATATTGATTTGGCCATTTGTCTGGAAATCCCCCGTTCTTCTTGCTTCTCGGTTGCTCTTGGTCTTGCTCGCTTGAGCACAGCTATATCGACTATCTGTTGACCGAAGCCGCGCTATTGCGGGTCCAGTTCCTCGATGAATTCCTTGAATATCTCGAATGCATACCGGCGGAACTGCCGATCATCCCATCCCGGAAAAGCGTTTGGTGGTCTCTGGCGGAATACCATCCAGATCCCCTTGGCATTGGGATTCCCGAAATAATCGGCCATATTCGTCAGGAAAGACTTGAACCACTTTGCATGGGTGGCGCTCGAACGCCTGAGAGTACTGAGTTCCTCCAATATCTCTGGCTTTAATTCGGGACATCGCGCCAGTATATCGAAGATGTAGTAGAGATCTTTTTCCTTCTTGGCCGCTACCTGGCGCCTGGGGAACGTCAGTCCCTTGTTGAAGATGAAGGCCCCCGGTGAAGGTACCAGTAGTGCGGCTGGTGCAGTTACACTGTGAAGCGGATGGTCGTCTATCACGACTTCCATGGCGTTGGAAACGATGATGTCGGCATATCTTAATGGGAGAGCAAGCAGGTTATCCTGAACCTCGATGGCCCTATCCCCTCCCCTTCCGGTCTTGGAGGTGAAGAACTCCAACTCGAGGTGGTTGCCCTCGATCTCTCCCGAGTAGATGTATGCCGGTCGTGGCGAGGAGTCGCGTGGCTCGGGGTGCAATCCCGCATCCAAGAGTAGCTCGTTGAGGTTCTTGCCTTTGTTTGCGATCCGCCTTGCAACCATCAAATCGAATTCCTTGGTCAGTAACGGGGTCCTGGCCTTATCTCCCAAAAGATAGTGATAGTAGATAAGAGGCGCCCAACCACCCGCGAAGACGACCTCGGAGAGATACTCGCCAAGGATTTCAACGACTTTGAACAGGCTGTGCTTGAAGGTCTCCTCCACCGTGTATCATCCCTCGATGAGTCTTTTCAACCGGTGCTTGTAAAGATATTCAGCCTGTTCCAGTCCCCGCAAAGGATACTTATAGAGGTCGAGATATAGTTGTAGATCCGATACGACCCAGAGACCGTCTACCTGATGCATCCCATGGAAGGCTGAGTGCTTGTAGTACGGGTAGCATAAAATGACGTTTGCCCCTCTTTCTACTTCTCTCAACTTAAGCCGTTGCTCAAGGGATTTCCGTCCGCTCTCATCCCTCAGATATATATGCACCTCGTTATAGATGGAATGAGGAGCCACCAGGTTGGCTCCGGCCTGGAAGGACAGGGCGTATGATATGCCTTTATACCTCCCCACATCGCGCAATCTGTCGAGTATCTCCCCGGGATTCCCAGCCAGGCAGAAATAGCCGTGTTCCTCGTTCTTGCGGTAGTCATATACGCTCGCCCAGTCCTCGAGAAGGCTTTTCGCATCCAACAACTTGTACTTGTTGCCCTCTTTTCCAAAATAGCCCCTCATCTCAAGCTCCCTCATAATGCGGGAGACAAATCCCGGGTCTAGATCAGCTGCTTGGGCCACCTCTCTGACGCCCCATGGCCTGCCCCTCTCTTCAAGAGCCGCCCTGAGTATCAGTGATGCTTTATCGGAGAAAGGCCCGCGCCCCAGCCTTCTTTCCGGATACCTGTCAGGAAAGCCCTCACGTTCTATATATATTCCTTCGTGCACGATATAGGCGTTCCCTGAAAGGTCGATGAAAGAGATCCCGGCGTCCTTGCACTCCTCCCTCTTCTCCTTGCTGAGGTAATCCGACAGGATCAGCGGGACAAAGCCACCATCCCGATGGGCATAGGACACAAGTCTTGCCAGTTTGCCCCGCAATATCGCCGAACTCCTTGATGGAAGCACATCAATGGCTGCCCTGAATCCCTTGCCGTTTATTGATATCGAAGCGACATAATCGGGTGACAGGGCTTCTCTTTTCCTGGCAGGGGATATCCCGAACTTCAACCCAGGAACGGGAAGGATCTCCCCGATGCCATTCTTTAATCCGTCGACGATTTCCGCCTCTTTCATTGTTGCTCCTATATATAATGTTGTCCTTATGGGCATCATAATATATTATGGCAACATTCGCGTCAAGGCTTGGGCGTTCCCCCGAGCAGTCCATCAGTTGGAGTGTCGGGTTAGGTCGTGAAGGGCAGAGATTCCTTCCCATAATGAATGACAGTTTCCTGAAAAAACGACCAGGTCAGAGGAATATCCCTCTGACCTGCGCTTTTATCCCTGGTGGGGGAGGATGGATTCGAACCATCGAAGGCTGCGCCAACGGATTTACAGTCCGTCCCCTTTGGCCACTCGGGTACTCCCCCGCATAAGCTCTTCTTGACTATCCGCCCCGTCTCGGACGCGCTTCCTCTCGTAGTTGCGTATTGATATTAATAGATCTTGTTCCCGGATCCTCTAACGCTCGACCGAGGTCCTCTCGCCTCAATCCTCGAGGCACCGTTGCAAATTATCGTAAATGGGAAAGACTTTGTCCAGACCGGTTACCGTGAACACTTTGCGGATATTCCGCTTGCTGCATATCAGCTTTATGCTCCCGCCCTCCATGCTCGTCTTTTTCAACGCCGCGACCACCACCCCCAACCCGGTGGAATCCATGAACTCCAGGCCGTTCAGGTCGATGACGATGTCCTTCCGCCCGGACTCGATGACCTCGTACACCACCTCTTTGAACCTGGTGGAGGTGGAGAGGTCTATCTCACCCTCCAGAGTGATCACGGGAACGCCGTTCAGCTCCTCGACCTGAGTGCGCAGGAAAACTCCCCCTGGCTCGTTCAATTCATCTCCTTCCCTGTGGTATCCCTGAACCTCGGTGCTACTTTACAAGTTTATCATGCCCGGGCAATCATCCTACAGGCTGCCGTCGGTCCTGCCGTGTTGCCCGCTATCCCCACTGCAAGAAATGCGGAGTCCCCCGGAAGGTTACCCGCCCCGATACGGCGCCTCACCGGCGGAACCCCGCTCGCCCGAGCTGCTCTACCCCTTTTCCCTCAGGCACGCAAGGCCCTCCTCCCCGACGCCCCTCAATCGCCATATCCCGTCCAGATATCCCGTCCGAACCACCGCCCGATGGGGCGGCACGCCGCTAAGAGACCGTCTTCTCCGCACCCTCTTTCGCTCTCCCCCGCTGCCGGCTACCGGCGATCAGGCAGGAAAGCCCTCTCCTCGGCGCAAGCCCGCCTTATCTATTGCTGCGAAAAAATGCTCCCCGCCTCCGCGGCTGGGACCGGGGAAGCGCAGCTCAGTCCAAGGTAATCGTTCGAGACAGGTTGCGTTATCAATGCCGTTGTCGATGATCAATGTCCCTGTTTCGGCGGTTTCAGAAGCCTCCGAGAAGGGAAAATAGATTGTGTTCCGGCAGGTGAGAACACGGAGGCAGGCAAGCGCGGCGCCGTGACCCGTATCTCTCAGGCCTCCGCTCCGCCACCGGGCTGCATCTCGAGAGATAGGCGGGCGGGTCCGGCGGTAGACGGCGTGATGGGAGAAGGCGGGACCGAGGGCGGCCATTAAAAAAGGGCCGCCAGGGGGAGAGTGAGGTGCTTTGGGTGACAACGGGGAAGTTATCCGTCTGAGGGTGCCCGCGGAGCAGTTCTCGCGGCAGCTCATCAGGCTGGCTGTCTACCTCGTGGCCAGCCGCATGGATTTCAACCTCGCGCAGCTCGAGGACCTGCGCATCGCCATCGACGAGGCCAGCAATTACGCTCTGGTGCATTCCGCCGAACGGTCCAACCTCGAAGTTGAAATACAACCGGGCAAGGAGTACCTTGAAATCGTGGTGACTTCGCGGTTGTCCGAGAACGGCGAAGCGCGCGCGGTGGTGCCGGAGTCCTTCAGCCGAATGATCATGGAGTCCGTAGTGGACGCCGTGGACCTGGAACGGGGGGAATCAGTCTGCCGCATCTCCCTGCGTAAGAAACGGGAGCAGTAGCCGGGCTTGCCGCAGCGCGACGCCGCCGGGAGGAGTTGCGTCCTTGCGGGAAGACGAGGATAAACGCCAGGAAAGACGACGCCGGGTAAGGGAGCTCTTCGAGGCCTTGAGGAGAACCGGCGACCCTTCCATCCGCGACGAGCTCATCTCCCTCAACATACACCTCGTGGAATACCTGGCACGCAAGTTCGCCAACCGGGGCGAGCCACTTGAAGACCTCCTTCAGGTGGGGTACATCGGCCTCATCAAGGCCATAGACCGCTATGACCTGGACCGCGGCGTGGAGTTCAGCACCTACGCCACCCCCACCATCGTGGGCGAGCTGAAAAGGTACTTCCGGGACAAGGGTTGGGCCATCCGCATCCCACGCCGCCTGCAGATGCGCGACCAGGAGCTGAACCAAGCCATAGACGCCCTGACGCAGGAGCTGCGGCGCTCCCCCACCTTAAAGGAGATCGCGGATTACCTGGAGACCAGCCTCGAGGAGGTGGTGGAGATACTGGAAAGCGCACACGCCACTAACTACCTCAGCCTGGACAGCATATACGGCGAGGGCTCCGAGGACCGCGGCTTCTGTCTCCTGGATTACCTGGGCGGAGACGACGACGAGTTCTCCCTTGCCGAGGACCGCGATACCCTGGAAAAGCTCATCGCCTGCCTTTCGGAAAGAGAGCAAAGGGTCGTCTATATGCGTTTCTTCCGCGGCATGACCCAGATCGAGATCGCCAGGGAACTCAACATCTCCCAGATGCACGTCTCCCGCCTCCTGCGCAAGATACTGGATAAGCTGCGCGGCGAGCTCTCGCTGGATAGGGAGGAGCTCAGGTAAGGGGGCCTATCCAACTTTTGAGTTGGACTTACTCCGCTACGGCTCGCTGGTGAGGGAGGAGCTCCAGTAAAGGGAACCCGCAACCTGGAAAAGGGAAGGCATGCGGCGCTTTGCTCGCTTTGGGGGTTGGGAGCTCGAGGGACGGGCTTCCGCATGTGGATTCTCGGTCATGCCGGTGGGTGGACGTGAGGCGCTTTGCTCGCTTTGGGGGTTGGGAGTTCGAGGGACGGGCTTCCGCATGAGGATTCTCGGTCATGCCGGCGGGTGGACGTGAGGCGCTTTGCTCGCTTTGGGAGGGGGTTCCTATATAAGATTTCGGGAACGCCAACTGGTCATCGTGCAGCGCGTTGCTTGCCCTGCGGTGAGGGCCTCCAAGAGCAACGCCCGCTGCATGGGTCTATTCATCCTCGAAGAGCGGCGCCTGGACGTCTCCCCCGCCCAGGGGTGACACCCGCTCCGAGGGCAGCATGCCCGCGAGCATCACCGCGTTGCGGGGCGCCTTACCTCGGTAATGGTTGTTGAAGATGGCGTAGGTCCTCTCGGCCCCGTCATCCAGCTCCAGAAGGCCCGGCACCCACTCCGCCAGCTCCTCCTCGCTGTAGAGATAATCGTACCTCTCCCATGACTCCCGTTTGCGGTCCCACCAGGTCTCGTAGTTGCGCCCGTGGAAGCGCACGTACCCTATATCCCCGGTGAGGATGACGTGGGGCTTCACCAGCCCCTTCAGGCGGGGTTCGTCCACGCAGCAGAAGCCCAGGCGGAGTTCCCTCAGCAGCTCCAAGGTCTGGTCGGTGACCCACCCCTCGTTGCGGAACTCCACCACCACCTCCTGCGCGGGAAGGCGCTCGCGCAGGAGGCGCAGGTATTCCCGGTTGGCCTCGTTGTTCTTGAATCCCCAGGGGAACTGCGCCAGTACGCAGGCCAGCTTGCCGTTGTCCTCCAGAGGCCTGAGGACCTCGCGGAAACGCTCGAAGTCCCCGGCGTTGTCCTCGTAGGCATGGGTCAAGCCCTTGTAGGCCTTGACGATGAAGCGGAAATGTGGGGAGGTGCGCCTGGCCATGGAGAGCATGCTCTTCGGGGACGGGAGGGCGTGCCAGGTGCTGTTGATCTCCACCACGGGAAAGCGAGCGGAATAGTACTCCAGCATGTACTTCCTGTCCATACCCTCGGGATAGAACGCCCCTTTCCAGTCCTGGTAGCTGAACCCCGCCGTACCGATAAAGATCATCCCGCCTCGCCCCCTGCCTCGCCGTCCTGCACCGACCGGCCTCTCTCCGGTATCGCGCCCTCTGAGAGGCACCCCCGGAGCCGCCGTGCAGGCTCCCGCCGCACGTCACCCTAACGGTTTTGCGCCCTTTCCCGCAGTATAATCGAAATCCCCGCCACCGGTGAGGCGGCGGGGATGGTCGGATGTCCCGGGGCTACTAGTTCTCAAGGATCTTGACGTCGTCTATGGCGACGTCCACGTAGCTGTAGGCGACCCTCTCGTCCACGTTGCGGCGGTTCTTGAAACGGAAGAGAAAGACGGTGGGGTAGACGCCCTCGACGATGCCCTCCTTCTCCTCCCAGTGGGTTTTGGGCTTGGACTCCTTAACGGAGATGCGCACTACCTTTCCCACCAGGCCCTTCATGGTCTCCATGATGTCCGTGATGTTGGTGGTCTCGATTCCCGTCGGCTTCATCCTGTCTATCACCTCTGCTCTTCCCGGATATACAGAAAAAACATTTTACCACCGTTTTTCCTGTACCGCCAGCATTTATCATATTATATGGACGGAAAATACGGCGATTATGTTCCGCCAATTTTCCTCAACCCGGACAATTCTTCGCCGGGCTGAGCCCGGTTTCCTCTATTTTCCCCGCGTGCCCGCGAAAAACCGACGCGGTCGGAAAAACAGGTTACTTATTAAGTTTAGCATCTTTTCCTGAAAACCGCATCATACGGCGGTGAAGGCCCTTCCCGCGTGCCCGCGAAAAACCGACGCGGTCGGAAAAACAGGGTTCTTATTAAGTATAGCATTTTCCTGAAAACCTGAAAACCGCATCATAAGGCGGTCTCTCAAACTTTTTCAACCCAAAGCGCCTACTGAAGTTACAGCATCATAAGGCGGTGAAGACTCCCATCAGGGGCGCTGGTGCGCTACCGACCGCCCCATCCGGAGGGCTGCACCGCGAGGTCCCCGGGCGCAGGCACTTGACGAGCAAAGAATACGGCCTCCAGCTCTCGGCCCGGCCTGGGTCGAGCGCACGGGAGTACAGGTGCGCGACGGGGTAGAGTATGCGGCTCCGTTCGACTCCCCAAGTGCGGCCTTACCGTGAGGCCAGGGAGCGCAGGTATTCGACCGCCTCCCTCAGGGTGGATACCCCGTGGAGCTCCATGTCCGTGGATATCCCGGCCAGATCATCCTGGTTTCCCAGGGGGTATATGAAGACCTCCGCTCCTTCGCTTTCCGCGGCGCGGATCTTCATGGGCAGGCCACCGATGGGCCCCACCCCGCCGTCCAGGGTTATCTCCCCCGTTCCGGCCACCTTTTTGCCCGCCGTGAGATCCAGGGGAGTGAGGGCATTGACCAGGGAGAGGGTCATCATCAACCCCGCGGAGGGGCCCCTGACCGTTTCCAGGTCCCAGTTCACCCTGACTCCGGTAGAGTAGGTGAAATAGTCCCTGATGGAGACGCCGATCACCCTGCGCTCCAGCGCAGGTTCGTATACCGGCACCATCTCCACCACCCGCTCCTCCTCCTGCAGGAGCGAAGCCAGGTCGGGCCTCTTCTCGCTGCCGTCGGTGGGCGCCTGCGCCGCCTCCTTTACCCTCTGCCCGTCAAGGGCCCTAAGGGTGAGGGCGACATTTTCCCCCTCCGGTGCCGCGTTGATGAGGGAATTGAGGCTTCCTCCGTCCGTGACCGGCTCGCCGTTCACAGCCACGATCACCTCTCCCGCCCGCACCAAGCCCTGGGCGGGATAGCCTCCGGCCACCGCCACCACCAGCGCCCCCATCCCCCACACCTCCACAGGGACGCCTACTTCCCGCAGGCCTGCCACGGTGGCGGTGTCCTGGCTCACGAAGGTGATGGCGGTATCCACGATATCCTGTACCTCGGTGTCCAGCTCATCCCCCAGGTAATCCCGCACCCTGATGACGTCCAGCCCGCCGTCAAAGAGGGAGAGCGCGCAGTCGATGAGGTTTGATTCCTGGATGGACACCGAGGTGAGCAGCAGCTCCCCCTCCGGCTTGAAGGTCTCGGCGCCCTCCACCTCCAGGTCCGCCTGGAGGTCGAAGGCCGGCCCGGGACTCTCCAGCAAAAACCCGGAGGGGACCACCATGACCATGAATGCCAGCGGCAGGAGCAGGGGCAGCGCCAGCCTGACCAGGGCAATGGGGTCACATCTTCGATCTTCGATCACAGATCCAAATAGTTCCTTGCTTTGATCTTCCCATGCGCTTCATCTCTTGCCGGGCCCCCAAGCAGCCTCGGCCCTCGACCACGATTCGCAAATCGCCAGAGATCCAAACGGACCCGGTCTCCGGTTACGACACATCCATCATATTAAAAAACGATTATACGTCATCCGCCTTCTCTCACCCCGCGGCAAGGCCGGCACTCGAAACCCGGCCTCATCCAATGGGCCCGACAACCTGATTCATGGACCCATCGGCAAGAAGCCCTTCCTCGAGCCCATACACCGAAGATCGAAGATCCGACCCCATTCACATCAGAACATCCGCTTGCCTGCCGCACTTGCCGCACCTGCCCTCCTCTATCCCTACCACGACGGCGCGGTAGCCGCGCCGGCTCACCAGGAGGTTGCCGCAGGAGGGACAGAGGGTGTCGGACCCATCCCTGTCGACCACGTTCCCGAGATAGACGTAGTAGAGCTTTTCCCGCGCGATCTCCCTCGCCCGCAGCAGGGACTCCAGGGGCGTGGGCTCTACGGTCATCTTGTAGGATGGGAAATAGGCCGAGAAGTGCAGCGGGGTCTCCGGCCCCAGGGAGGCCACGAAATCCACCAGCTCGAGAAAGAGCTCGTCGGAGTCGTTGAGGGTGGGGATGACCAGGTTGGTCACCTCCACGTGTATGCCCGCCGCCTTCGCCGCCCGGCAGGTGGCTAGCACCGGCTCCAGCTTGGACTTGCAGATCCTACGGTAGAAGTCCGGGTCCATGGACTTCACGTCGATGTTCATGGCATCCACGTGGGGAGAGAGCTCCGCGAAGGGCGCGGGGTTGATGGAGCCGTTGGTGACCAGCACATTGACCAGTCCCTTTTCCCTCGCCAGTCGCGCGCACTCCAGCACGAACTCGTACCAGATGGTGGGCTCGTTGTAGGTGTACGCGATGCCTACGGACCCGTGGGCCAGGGCCTCCTCCACCGCCTGTTCCGAGGAGATCTCGGCGGTACGGGCATCGGGCTGGAGCATGTGCCAGTTCTGGCAGAAGTCGCAGTGCTGGTTGCATCCCCGCGTGCCCAGGGAATAGATGGGCGAGCCGGGATAGAAATGGTAGAGGGGTTTTTTCTCTATGGGGTCCATGCTGCGGGCCATGGCGCGGTTGTAGACCTCCGAGTAGAGCACGCCGTCCACGTTCACCCGCACCTTGCAGAACCCCCTCCGGCCTTCCGCGATCACGCAATCCTGGGGACAGAGCAGGCAGTGCACCCTGCCCTCCTCCGCCTTCTCGTAATAAAGCGCCTCTTTCATCGCCCCTCCTTTCACCCTCTCTATTCTACCCCGGGCCGGGACCCGGCTTTCAGAACAGGGCTATCACCAGGTGGGCGAGGCCCCCCAGCAGAAGGGCCAGAAGGACGGTGGAGCCGGTGATGGCCAGGGTGCTCCTTGCTCCCAACTCCTTCCAGAGGACCGCGAAGGTGGCCACGCAGGGGATATACACCGCGCACACCAGGGCGAAGACAAATATCTGCCCCCTGCTCATGAAATCCAGCAGGGAGGAGCTCTCGCTGATGCCCGGGATGGCCTGGCCGGCCAGCACCAGCAGCAGGGCCAAGGCCAGCTCCTTGCGCAGGAAGGCGAAGATGAGCGCCAGCAGGGCTACGGCGGGGATGCCCAGCCACCATTCCGCCACCGGCCGCAATGGGGTGGTCAGCCTGATGATCCACCCGCTCTCGTAGAGCAGTCCGAGCAGAAAGCTGCCCGCCACGATGAAGGGAGCCGCTATAAAGAGGAAATCCTTGAGACGCATCCAGGTCTTTTTCAACACGTTGATCAGCGAGGGGCGCCGGAAAGGGAACATCTCCATCACCAGTCCCGTGGATTCCCCCGGCATGACCCGGTTGAGGAAAAGGCCGGCCGCCAGCACCAGCCCGAAGAGCAGCGCCAATAGTACCAAGGCCGGAAGCACCCCTGCATAGCGCGACACCCCGCCCATGATCACCGCCACCCGCGCGCTGCAGGGTACTAGCACGACGAGGGAACAGGCGATGATGCGCTCGCGCCGCGTCGAGAGCACCCTCGTACCCATCACCGCCGGGACGTTGCAGCCCACGGCGGAGATGAGGGGGATGATGGCCCGGCCGTGCAGGCCCAGGCGGTGCATGACCCTGTCGGCGAGGAAGGCTATGGAGTTGAGGTAGCCGCTGTCCTCCAGCACCCCCAGGATGAGGTAGAAGACCAGCAGGTAGGGAAGGGCTATCTCCAGCACCGCCCCCAGTCCGTCCACGGCCCAGATGAGCGACCGCGCCCAAGCCCCCGTTCCGAGAAGGGATTCTATGCCCCTCGCGGCCGGCCCTCCCACCGCGCTCTCCCAGAAGCGGGAGAAGAGAGAGGCGAGCTCGCCTCCTCCCCAGAACAGGGCCAGGAAGACCAGGCCCATTACCGCCGCGGCGATGGGCAGGCCGCTCTTGAAGGAGGTGGTATATCCCCACAACCTCTCCCCCGGCCGCAACCGCTCCTGCTCCCCGCGCTCCTGGACGGCCGCCGCTATACTACCGGCAATGCCGTGGCGCTCCCGGGCGAGGATGAGGGCCGCCTTCTCCCCGTGCTCCTTCTCTATCTCCCTGGCGACGCTGCGGGCGTAGGCGGCGATCTCCGCCCCCTCTTTCTCCTCGCCCAGCGCCCCCAGAAACTCCTCGTCCTCCTCCAGCAGCAGGATGGCCAGGGCGCGGGGCGAGAGCTCCTGCGGCAGGCCCCCCATCCTCCTCTCGATGCGCCTCGCCAGCCTGCGGATACGGGACTCGAGGTCCGCGGCGTAGGAGAAGGGGATGATGGGATAGTCCTCGCTCCCCTCGGCGACGGCGAGCGCCTGGTGCATGAGCTCGTCCAGGCCGTCCCCCCTCAAGCCCACGGTGGGGACCACCGGCACCCCCAGAAGCTCCGAGAGGAGCTCGATGTCGGTGTGGATCCCTGCGCGCTCGGCTTGGTCCACAAGGTTGAGGGCGGCCACCACGGGACATCCGAGGTCCAGGAACTGCAGCAGCAGGTAAAGGTTGCGGGCGAGGTTGTTGGCGTCCAGGATGACGATGACCACGTCGGGTTTGCCCTGCAGCACCCCGCGGCGGGCCACCAGCTGGTCCTCGGAAACCGCTCCCAGGGCATAGGTACCGGGCAGGTCCATGATGCCGATGCGCCGCCCGTCCATCTCCGTCACCGCGAGGTTGAGTTCCACGGTCATGCCGGGATAGTTTGCGGTCATCACCCCCATGCCGGTGATGCGGTTGAAGATGGTCGATTTGCCCACGTTGGGGTTGCCCGCCAGGGCGAAGACGTATTCTACCTTCTCGCGGATCCTCTCCAGCTGCTCCAGGGGTCTTTCCTTCATCGCTCCCGCTTTCCGCCCTTCCATCCCCTGCCGCGCCGCGCTCCTTGAGACCCCTTCCGCGTCCAGATCTTGGATGCCACCTCCCGGCCCAGGGCATACTGGGTATCTCCCACCCTCACCAGCAGGGGTCCTCCGAAGGGAGCGATGTCGATGACCTCGATATCGGTGTCGGGCAGCAACCCCAGGGAGGCCAGGTACTGCAGGAGCTGCGGCTCCTCCTCCTCCACCCGCGCGATGCAGCCCTTCTCGTCCACGCGAAAATCGCACAGGGGCTTTATCTCCACTTCCTTGATGTGCCCGTTCTCATCCGGTATGGGGTAGCCGTGGGGACAGGTCTCGGGGTTGCCGAGCATCTCCGCCAGCTTCTCCTCCACCTCCGGGGAGAGTACGTGCTCCAGCCTGCAGGCCTCGCGGTGCGCCGACTCCCAGTCCAGCCCCAACACGTCGGTGAGGAAGCGCTCCGAGAGGCGGTGGCGCCGTACCAGGGTGCGCGCGGCGCGCTGTCCCTTGGGAGTGAGGCTTATCTCGCGGCGGGCCCGGCCCTGTCCCTTCGCCGGGCCTCCGCCGGGTCCCTTACCGTGGCCCTTCGCCCCTCCCTTCCCCAGTCCCCTACCTGGCGTTCCGGCTGCGTCGGCATAGCGCACGTATCCCTCCGTCTCTAGGCGCCGCAGCATGTCCAGCACCGTAGGGGTGGTCACCCCCAGGTATTCCGCCAGACGGGTGGGGGTCAGGGCACTCTCTTCGCAGCTCAGCTTGAACAGCGCCTCCAGGTATTCCTCCATCTTCTCGGTGATCATCCTTCTCACTCCCCGTATTACGGCCATAACCGATTACTTAGACTAATCTAATATTATCACATCGCTGATTCAATGGTTTCATGATTTACAGGATTACTCTTAATGGTTATATGAGGCCAGATAATGGAATGAACCCCGGTATGTCGGACATCGCAGGAAACCCTTATCCGGAAACGTCCCTCGCGCAGCAGTCAGCTCCGCACATGGATCTAAAGGGTCGATCCCTTCTTGGAGAGCACCGCCGATAGAGTCCTGGCGATGATCTTGAGGTCGAGCAGCAGCGACTGGTTCTGGATATAAAGGAGGTCGAACTTGAGCTTGTTTTCCGTGGTGGTGGCATAACTGCCGTAGACCTGGGCCAGGCCGGTCAGTCCCGGGCGCACGGCAAAGCGCTCATCGTAACCGGCTATCTCCTGCGAATAACGGTTTACCAGCTCTGGCCTCTCAGGGCGGGGCCCGACGAAGCTCATGTGTCCCGCCAGGATGTTCAACAGCTGCGGGATCTCGTCCAGGCGGAAGCGCCTCAGGAAGCGACCCAGCGGGGTCACCCTCTCGTCATCGGGGGAAGAGAGCACGGGGCCGGTTTCCGCCTCCGCTCCCTCGTACATGGTACGGAACTTGAGCATGGTGTATTCCCTGCCGTCCTTTCCCACCCTGGCCTGGCGGTAGAAGATGGGCCCGGGCGAGTTGGTTTTCACCGCCAGCGCGAGAAGCGCCCAGAGCGGGAAGAACACCGCCAGGAGCAGGAGGGCCATGACCACATCCAGCACCGTCTTCATGGTGCGGCGGTAACCCGGCGGCGGCTGCTTCACCAGGCTGACCAGCGGCACGTCCCCGATCCCGACCTCGTCGATGCGCCCGACCATGATCTCGTACAGGTCCGGCACCACGTCCACGCGCACGCGAGCCCTTCGCACTCTGATGAGGTCCTCTATCAACTGCCGCTCCCGCACGGGGATGGTGATGATGATGTATTTCACCTGATAGGTGGCGGCAAGGTAGGGCACCTCATCTATTTTTCCGATGACCCTGACGCCCTCGACCTCTTCCACGTCACGTTCGTCATCCCGCTTGACCGCCCCCACGATACGATATCCCAGCCTACCCTGCTTCTCGATCTCCCTCACCAGATGACGAGCTGTCTCTCCCGTCCCCACGATCAAGACCGGTACATCCCCGAAGTTGGGGGGCGCCACCTTGAGTTGCAGCAGGCGCCAGGCCAGGAGCAGCGAGACCTGCATGAACCACGTGATGACGAAGACCAAACGGGGAAAGGAGAACGATCTCAGGACGAAGGTCAGGGCCACCACCGCGAGCAGTCCGAAGGTAACGGCCTGCAACAAGGCGCCGAGGATGTTCCATCCATCCGCCATGCGCTGCTGGTCGTACCCCCCGAAGGCATAGATGAAGAGCAACTGGATGAGCGTGATCCACACGGCCATGCGGAGATAGGGATCGAAGTTGAAACGCGGGAGCGTTCCTCCGTATCGCAGCAGGAAGGAGAGGACGATCCCCGCGTTTATGAGCAGGGCGTCGAAGACGACCGTCAAGGCCACCCGGCTTCTCTTTTTCAACGCCATCACCGTTCCCACACCACCCCGCACGCAGCCCCGCGGGCAGGACTGCCGGTAATTACCCTATGGGTCAACCGTTCAACGGCGGCCTTCCTCTCCCCTGACCGACATCTTTCCGGTAGAACCTGCTTTTGAAAGACGCCGTCTGGCAGGCGGGTCATCCGCGGGTGACCTCATGGTCGAGGCCGGAATGCCGCCGCTACCTCACCTACCGTATATGATTTCGTTATAGATGTCCGCAACCCTGTCCGCCATCTGTTCGAGGTTGAACTCGGCCAGAACGCGTTCACGCGCACGTCGCCCCATCTCCTCCCGCAGAGCCCTGTCCCTGACAAGCCGCTTGATGGCGGCGGCAAGGGCTCCGGCATCCCCGGGAGGAACCACGAAACCCGTTACCCCGTCCAGGTTAGCATAGGAGGTGCCTGTGCCCAGCTCCGTGCTCACTGTAGGCTTGCCGCAGGCCTGCGCTTCCAGGAGAACCAGCCCGAAGGCCTCGCTCCTCGCCGTGGAAGGGAGGACCAGCATGTCGCAGGCGTGGTAGTAAGCTGGCATCTCTTCGTCCCTTACCCAACTCACGAGATGAAGCCTGCCGGAAACGCCCTTCTCTTCTGCCAGTCTGCGCAGTCTCTTCTCCAGGGGCCCCTTCCCGATAACCATGATATGCGCGTCCACCGAGCACATGGCCTCTATGAGGCATTCGAGTCCCTTGTAATAGACCAGGCGACCCACGAAAAGGACCAGCGGGGCATCGGAGGCAGACTCTTCCCTTATCTCGCCAGCCCTTTTCTGGATGGACGCGTTCAGCTCGAAGCGGCGAGTATCGATCCCGAAATGGACCACCCGGCATGACGACCAGAATTCCCTGAGCACCGGTGAGGTCGCGACAAGATTCGGGGACGAAACGAGGATGGCCCTGTTCCTGGCGAGGAACTCGCTCATCAGCCGCCGGTACGCGCGCAGGAAAAAACGCTGTCTGACGACGTCGCTGTGGTACCAGGTGACCATGGGAGCGCGCTTGCTCATCTTCAAGGCTGCTATCTCTCCCAGGGGAAAGGGAGAATGAAAATGGTAGATATCGGCCATGGACCGCAGCAACCGCAGCGGGAAAGTGGGGGCCAGGGGCTCGGACCATACCCTTCCCAGGCTCGCCACCCGCGTGACCTCAACCCCGTCCACCATATCCGACCGCGTGCTAAGGCCTTCGTTGCAGACGAGGGCGGAGGCTACGACGTCATCCCTGCGGTTCAGCCCCTCGCAGAGGAGCTTCACCACCTGCTCAACTCCTCCCACGTGGGGGTGATAGAGTTTGTTTACCTGTAATACCCTTATGGCGGACAGGTCTTATCCTCCTCCCCCGGGGCTTCCCCCTCGCTCCAGCGCATCCAACCTCTCCCGCGCCTCCGCGCTTTCGGGATTCATTTCCAGTTCACGCAGGTACTCTTCCCTGGCTCGCGCGAGATCGCCGGTTCTTTCGTAGACCTTCCCTTTCATGAGATGCACTCCCGTGCAACCCGGCAGCAACTCCTCCACCCTGTCCAGCTCATCCAGGGCCCTATCCACCTCTCCCAACTGGACCAGCACGTAAGCCCGGTAGTAATGGAGGGTGGGGTTGTCGGGCAGGCAGAACAGGGTGTCGTCAACCACCCGTAAAGCCTCCTCACCCCGGCCCTGGAAGAGAAATATCTCCATGCTCCTCCGCACCGCGTCGAGAAGATAGCGGAACTCCGGGCGGCCCCTGAAGGGGACGATATTCACATCTGCATAGTACGGAGTGAGGCGGAGGGTCCTCGCATAGGACTCCAGCGCTGCCTCATACTCGCCCTGCGCAAAGAACGATTCGCCCTCGAAGAAGGTAGGTGCGGGGTTGTTTGGGTACAGTCTCTCCGCTTCCCTCAGCGCTGCTCTTCCATCCTCGTGCCAACCGAGGTTGAGCAACAGAGTGCCCTTCCAGAGGTGGCTGTAAGCGTTTTGGGACTCCAGGGCGATGGCGCGGTCAAGATGGTAAAGGGACCCCTCCGCGTATTCATCCTCCCTGCCTTCCTCCCCCCATCCGTACACCAACATGCCCTGCAGCACGTAACCCATTTGCTGGTGAGTGCCGGGATCTGCTTCCCAGAAACGCAACGCCCTCTCGTACTCCTCCACCGCCAGTTGCTCCTCCCCCATGAAATCGGCCTCATCCGCCCGGTCCCTGGCGCTCAGTGAAAGAAAGAACCTGGCGTTGAAATAACCCGCTACCGCTACCAGGGTGAAGGCCAGAAGGCTCGCCGAGAGGAAAACCGCGCGCCGCAGCCCCATCTCCCCGACACCGCTCGGCCCACTCCCGCGCATCCCTCTTTCCGCCGTACCGCCATCCTGCTCACCGAGGCGGCGCTCTTCTGCTTGGGAGATCATCGGGCCCCCGCACCCCTCTTCCCCACAGGCCATACCGCTGGCGACCCGCTCCCCGCTCCCATCTTCCTGTCCCTCTCGCGTCACCCCGCTCACGCCCCTCTTCCCACATACGCCCTCAACTCTCGCGGGCACCTCGCCTTCGACGCTCGAGAACAGCGCTCCGGCGCTCGTCCAGAAGACCGCGGCGCACAAGGGACTGAACCATGAGATGTCCACGAGATTGTGGACCAGGAAACCCGAGCACAGCGCCCAGAGGACGACCGCGAAAACGCCCTCGGGTCCAGACCTCCTCGTGGCCAAGACGCCTCGGATGCGAGATAACAAAAGCGCCGTCACGAGTAGCAGTATCGCCAGTCCCGCTATCCCCAGTTCGGCCGCCGTCTCCAGGAGGTAGTTATGGGCATGAACGGAAAAGAACGCGCGGTGTTGATATCGCTGCATGGCGACCCCGAAGCCGCCCAAGCCCACCCCGCCCAGGATATTGTCGCCGAACATATCCAGTCCGCCCCGCCATATCCCTGTCCTTCCGCGCATGCTGCCGGCCGCAGCGGTGATGTCGAGTCCGGAATATTGCGATCCCGAGGCGGATCCGTTCACGTCGGCGTATTCCTCTCCTCCCAAGGGCGAGTGAAAAGAAAGCACGAGACATGCCACGGACACCACAGCCAGCACGGCGACGATCACCGCCAGCCTGCCTCTCCAGACTCCCCTGGGCACGAGCAACACTATCGTCGCCGCCACCATGACGGATACCGCCCACCCTCCCCTGGACTGAGTCAGGTAGAGGGAGACCATCTCCAGGGCCAGGGCAGCACCCCAGATCCACTTCGAAACCCTCCTGCCGGTCGTCAACAGCAGAGCCAGGCTCATCGGCCAGGCAAGGTTCAGGAAAGATGCAAAGACATTGGGGGTGATGAAACGCGAGTTCACCCGGTCCGTGATGGCATAATCCAGTCCGTGTTGCCGCAGGAACAGCACCAGGTTCTCGAAGAAAAACAGGTATTGCGCGATGCCGTAGAAACACAGGGAGGCTGCGGTGGCGGTCACCATGGCCATGAAGATACGCATGGCCCGGGCCTCTCGCAGCAAGGCGCGACCGAGAAAAAAGGAGAGGAGAAAAACGCCGAGGCGCTGGAGCGCATCTACGCCCCCGAAAGCGCTCTCACTCCAGAAAAGCGAAACCGCGCCGAGGGCCACAAGGATCGCCAGCGCCGCCAAGAAGGCCGAAGAGGGCCTTCTTAAGACAAGGTGAAAACGACCGCGAAACCAGCGGAGCAGGGCGATCGAAGCAATCAGGTAGATCATGGTATAGAGCAGGTAGCGCCAGCGAAAATCCCCCGCACCGTCGGTGCTTGCCACAAAAAAAACGGTGGTGCCAAGGAACAGAACCACGGCGTCGGAAACGCTCGGTCTTATCCCTTCTATCGCCTCTAGAGTCTTCACGCTCTCATCTTTCAGGACCGCTAACGCTCATTCCTTCCAGCTCTATATAAATCGACCGCGAATGATATCCCTTGATCATCAGTTCCGGGGCCAGCGGGCATGCCCAGAACCGGCTGCCTGCACAACATGACGCGTAAGGCCCGGCACAGAAGCCCGGTCACCATACGGATACGCGTGGGCGGTACCGGGATCGCGACCCGAAACCAGCCTGACGATTCCATATGGCCGATTCCGAAAGGCAGGTTTATGAGGATGGTCAGGAGGGACGATAATAAGGTGTCGGAAAAACGGCAGGCCAAGAGGCCCGCGATCGGGGAAGCGCGTATGAAGAGCGTGTTGATGGTGGCAGGCACTTCCTCCTTGGCCGGAGGAGAACGGAACATGCTCGACCTGGCGGAGGCGGCTCGCGAAGCGGGCTGGCGGGTGGAGGTGTCCATGCCCGGGGAGGGAAGACTGGCGGAAAAGACGCGTGCGATGGGTCTGCCGCAATGGTTTGTGCCCATGCCCAGGATACCGCATCCGCTATCCGTGCTGACTTTGCGGAGGATAATCAAACAGGGCGGCTTCCCCATCATCCACGCCCACGGCCATTTCGCGGGGCTGCACGCACGCCTCGCCGCCATGGGGCTGGAGGGGGTGAAGACCGTTTATACCTTGAACGGGATACATTACCCCCACTACCGCAGCCGTTTGAAGAAGAACCTCTTCATCCAGGGGGAAAAAGCGTTGAAACGGTTCACGGATCTCTTCATCTGCGTCTGCGATCATGACGTGGACATGGGTACGCGCCTGGGCATAATCGACCCCGCGAGGACGGCGATGATCTATAACGGCGTCGAGGTCGAGGTGGAGGTGGATGAGTCCCGGGTAGCTCAACTGCGCCGCCGCTACGACAGGGGCGGCGGCATAGTCCTGCACGTGGGACGCTTCATGTACCAGAAGGACCACCACACCCTCATCGAGGCCGTGCCCTCCGTACTCCGCGAACACCCCGACGCTACCTTCCTCCTGGCCGGGGGCGGCGAGCTCATGGAGCGCGAGAGGAGGCACGCGGAGAGCCTGTGTATACCGGGAGAAGCCCTGGTCTTCCTGGGCGAGAGCGACGAGGTGGACGAGCTCATGGCCGCATGCGATTTCCTCGTCCTTCCCTCGCTCTGGGAGGGTCTGCCATACGTAGCCCTGGAGGCCATGCGGGCGGGGAAGGCGGTCATCGCCACCCCCACCGGGGGTACGCCGGAGGCGGTGGCTCATGGGGAGAACGGCCTGATCATAGAGGCGCGCGACCCTGGAGCCCTCGCCTCCGCGGTCAACCGCCTCCTCGACCACCCGGATGAGGCCGCGGCCATGGGGCGCCGCGGTCGCGAGCTGGTCGAGCGCTTTGACCTGCACGAGATCACGGCGCGCACGTTGGCCCACTACGAGGAACTTCTGGAGGCTGGGTAGGAGGGGCGCCTTCGGTGGACCGGCCTCCGGTCCGTTATCGAGTCATTGCGCCTATCGGCGGGTGAGGCCGTCCAGGACAGCCGCCAGTTCGCCTGCCTGCCTGGCGCGGTTGAACTCCTCCAGGCGGCTGCTATCTACCCACAGCTCGTCCCCCGCGCGGAAGCGGCGGATGAAGTCCAGTATGGCCTCGCCGATGCCCTCCACGTCGCCGGGATCAACGGCAACGCCCGCTCCCAACTCCTCGATGAGCTCCTTGGTGACGCCCTCGCCCACCAGGGCTAGGATGGGTCGGCGCGCGCCGAAGTACTCGAACATCTTGCCGGTGTAGATCTTGCGGCTCATATCCCCCTCGGCCAGCTGCAGGAGCAGGAGGTGAGACGAGCGCATGAGCTTGAGGCACTCGTCATGGTCGACGTATCCGGAGACCTCGATCAGGGAGCCGAGCTTCTCCTGCGCGAAAGCCCGGTGGCTGTCGACGTCGAGCGGTCCGATATAGCGCAGTCGGATCTCGTCCTCCCCGACTCTGCCCTTCTCGATCAGGTCTTCCAGGGCCCGGAGCAGCGCCGCCGGGTAACGGTCCCGATACAGCTTGCCGGTGAAGGTGATGGTGAACCTCTCCTCCAATGCGACCTCTCCCTCGAAATCGTCGGGATCGAACCCGTAGGTGATGAGGCGGCATTTCCCCGCCGCAGCCGGCCCCAGGCTCTCCTCAAACCAGCGCATCTGCCAGGGCATGGCGCATATAACCGCGCCGGCCCTGCGCAGCATCATCCTCTCGAGGAACATCAGGAGCCGCCGGTTTATGTCGCCTTGCGGCATCTCCTGGGGATTGTCGATCCAGATATCCTGAAACTCGCATGCCCACGGCAGGCCTGTTAATGCCGAGCACGCCATACCCACCAGGTTGGTGGTGTACGGGGGGGTGGTGGTGAATATGGCGAGTGGATCGTGCTTCCGGACCGCCTTCAGGGCGGCGGCCAGCGCGAAGGGGAACCACCCCACCTTCTCGTCCGGTACGAAGAGCGCCTTCAGCTTCGCGAGCAGGGGGAGCGGGAGGCCGGTATAGGAGTAGATGATCCTCCCGCCTTGGCCATCGGCCTTGCTCCTCGATAAGGCTGACTTCAGGCGCCTCGCCAACCGGATCAGGCGCGTGGGCTCAAGTGAGAAGGTCCGGTAGACTGCGACGTCGCGCGGGATGTCCCTCTCCAGGCTGCGGTCGGGTATGCTGGTGGGCGCATCCCTCACCGTGACCACTACCGGCTCCCAGCCGTGCGCGCGAAGGTACTTGACGTGCTTGGTAGCCCAGACGGAGGTGATCCCGCCCATGGGGGGGAATTCGTAGGCGATGAACAGGACTTTGTCGCGCTTGCCCGCTTCAGGCATAACGCACCTCGCCGATATCCCCGTCAGGCAGCGAGCGGTAACGATATTGAGGAGCGGGAGCAGGGCATTCGGTGTCTTTGATTCCGAGGTGTCCCATACGAGCATCCTCCGATCGGCCGGATTCAGTCGCCCAATGCGGCGGTGACACAGAGGTGCCAACCGAATCTGCGCTCCATCCAGCGGAAAAGCGGCTCGGGCAGATAGCGGAAATACCATTCTTTTACATAGCGGTACTCCACATAATCAGCAATGCGATAGGGAAATATGTGATCGACCCAGATCTCGGTGACCGTTAGGTTATTCCTTTCCAGCAGTTCCTTGATCTCTCTGCGAGTATACGTATAGGTTATGGGGCAACCCGTCTGCGCCTCTGAATTTCTTGCCACCAGCTCGTCAAGCCTCCAGAATCTGCCATGCCCTTCCACAAGTAGAATCCATAATACTTTCCAGGCATGACGGTGATACACCATGATCTTGACCGTTCCGCCAGGTCTTAAGTACCGCCGCATCTGCTCGACAACGCGCTCGGGATGGGGAGTGTGGTGGATGACCCCAAAGGAATATATCAGGTCAAACTTATCAACGGGAACGAAGTCCGACAGCCTCTCGGCGTCTCCACAGTAGAATTGGATCGCATCCTCCAAACCGAAAACCTCTGCACGGCGGCAAGCGATCTTCAAGGATTCATCAGAGATGTCAACTGCCGTAACACGAGCCCCGTTCCTGGCGAAACTGATGGTATCGGTCCCGATTCCGCAGCCTATCTCTAGGACTTTCTTATCCTTCCAATCGGCGAAGTGCGCGAACCTCGGGATGTGCGGTTCGACGAAATATTTTCTCTCTTCCACTCCCTGGAAATATTCCCTCGTGCCGATGGGTTCAGGGGAATGCCTGATATTGCACGGCCTGCTGTCCCAGAAGTCCCGCACAGCCTCTATGGGGGTGTTCTCGAAGATGGCTTTTTTTTTCGTTCTCCTCACCACCTTCCTTAGATCACCGCCAACGAGCCAACGTCGCGAAAAGCGTCTCCACCCACGGTCCCGTCATCTCTCCGTCAGCGCCGTCTCCAGTCTGGCCGCCACCTCGTCCCGGTCCTTGTTGGCGAAGTACCAGTCGATGGTGCGGTGCAGGCCATCCATGAACTTCATCCTGGGCTCCCAGCCCAGGAGCTCCTTGGCCAGGGAGTTGTCCGCCACGCGGTTCAAGGGACCGGTGGGCATCTCGGGATGGAGCTCGATCTTTGCCCGGTGCCCGGTGTAGCGCATGACCTCCTCCACGGCGTCGAGGACGCGCGTGCGCTCCATGGTGCCCAGGTTGACCGCGGTGCCGTCGTCGATCTTCTCCGCCGCCAGGATGGTGCCCTCCACGATGTCGCCCACGTAGGTCCAGTTGCGGATCTGCTCCCCGTTCCCCCACACCACGAAGGGGTCCTGGCGCACGAAGGCGCGGGCAATCATGGCGATGACCGCGTGGTCCTCCTTGCCGCGCTCGCCGTAGACGGTGAAGTAGCGGCAGGAGGCGGTGTTCATCCCCCACTCGTCGTGGTAGGCCTTCAGGGTGAACTCGGCCATGAGCTTGGCCCATCCGTACATGTTGTCGGCGTCGTAAGGGGGGCCCACCTTGTCCTCGGTGAGGTAGAGGATCTCCCCGGGGTCGGTCTGCAGGAAGTTGGGATAGACGCAGCCCGAGGAGGCGTAGACCACCTTCTCCACCCCGGCGCGGCGGCAGGCGTCGAAGAGCATGCCGTCCATGGCCAGGTTGGTGGCGCAGGCGGCCTGGTGCAGGTCCACGTATCCCCTCCCCCCGTGGGCGGCGGCGAGGTGGAAGACCACCTGCATGTTGCGCACCGAGAACTCGCACACCTCCTGGCGCAGGAGGTCGCCCCGTATGAACTCCACCTTGCCCGCGTCGATGTGCCCCTGGATGTTCTCCAGCCTGCCGCTGGAGAGGTCGTCCACCACCCTGACCTTGGCACCCCTCTCCACCAGGGCGTCCACCAGGTGGGAGCCGATGAAGGAAGCTCCACCGGTCACCAGCGCTCTCTTGCCCTCCCAGTTCAACGATCAACCTCCGTCTATTGTTTCCTCTTTCTCTCCGTATCCGACCCCCAGGGCACGGTAGGTCGCGTGACGCCGTACCTCGGAGGGATCGAGAATGCGCCAGCAGTCTATGACCACCCGGCTCTTCCCTCCCTCGCCAAAGAGGGCCAGGTCCATTTTACGGTACTCTTCCCACGGAGTGGTAATGATGACGACGTCCGACGACTTTATGCATTCCTCAAGCGGCATAAGGGCCTCGAAGCCGGCGAACTCGCGCGCAATATCCTCGATACGGGCGGCGGGGTCGTGGCATGAGAAGCGGATACCTTCCTCCTCGAGACGGTTGGCCAGAAGCATGCCCTGACTCTTTTCCACCACGTTGGTTTCGGGCTTGTAGGTAAGGCCGAGTATACCCACGGTTCCCCCCGGGGGCAGGTGCTCCTTCAACACCTTCGCCAGATTCTCCACCTGGGCGCGGTTGACGGCGTCGGTGGCGTCAGCGAGGGTGGCGGAGACGCCCACCTCGCGGGCGACGTAGGAGAGAGCCTGGTTGTCGCGGGGAAAGCAGGGCCCGCCGTAACCGAGCGCTCCCTTGAGATATCTGTGCCCTATGCGCTTGTCCTTCCCCAGCGCCTCGGTGACCACGTCGACGTCGGCGCCGGGCAGGCGCTCGCAGATGCGCGCCAGCATGTTGGCGAAGGAGATCTTGGTGGTGACGAAGGTGTTCACCGCGAGCTTGGTGATCTCGGCGTTGATGATGTTCATGCGGGCGATGGGGGGATCGTTCTCGCACAGGCGCTCGTAGACTCCCTGGAGCATCTCTCCCGCCCGCGCATCGGACTCCCCGATGAGCACGAAATCGGGGTTCAGGGTGTTGCGGATGACGCTGCCCAAGGCGATGAACTCCGGATTGTAGCACAGGCCGAAATCTTTCCCGCACGCTTTCCCGGAATTTTGCTCCAGAACATCCTTTATGGGGCCTCCGGTAGACCCCGGCAGCACAGTGGACGTGATCACCACTAGGTGATAGCCGCTTTTGGAACGTAGGGCTTTGCCGATGTTCTCGCATGCAGCCAGCATATAGGATAAGGAAAACCTCCCCCCAGATTCGGAGGGGGTGGGGACGATGACGAAGGTTGTATCGGTCCATGAAACCGCCGCTTCGAAATCCGAGGTGGCGGTGATGCGCTTCTTGTTCTCCGCGATGAGCTCAGGCAGACCGGGCTCGAATACAGGAGCCAGCCCCGCCGACATCGCCTCTATCACCCTGGGGTTTGAATCCACCCCTACGACCTCGAACCCACGTGATGCAAGACAGGCCGCCAGGGGTGAGCCCAATTTTCCCAGACCTACGACGGAAATCTTGTTGGTTTTCAGCATTTCACTTTCCGTTCTCCTTGATTAAACCGACTCTTCGGCCGGATCGGACGACTGCGGTGGCCAGAGAGGGGCAGTGCCGCACCACGAACCTCCTCAACCTCACTGAAGTCCTCCGAGGTTTCAGGCCTTCCCGTGTGAGGAGCAGGCCGGCATCAGAGCTGCTGCTGTTGACCGCCTGCCGGCCGGCCAGCCTCTTGTTTACCCGAACTTCCGGCCCCTTCCAGTGCTCACCTTTTTCGCAGGAAACCGAAGACAGATTATATTCATGGTCCTGGTGCACCGCCATGACCACCTCCGTGGCGTCCACGACCGGCACCTTCCTCCTGCAGGCATCGAAGATGAGCCAACCGTCCCATGCGGTGCGACCGATAGCAAACGGGGGTATGCCGTCTTTCCAGAGTTGCCGGTTGAAGACGAAATAGTCGATGGCCTGCGCGGAATGTAGCCTGCCCTTCTCGGCGACGACCGAGCGCAACTCCTCCTCCCATCGCGCCTCCGAGAAGTCGATGGGCTCGGTGACCGACACGTCCCACCTCCTCCCCACCATGAGGAAAGTGCCGAGGTCCTTTACCGCCTCGACCGCCACTATAAAGTCCTTCATAAGGATAATATCGGCGTTAACGTAAGCGAGGATCGAATGGCTCGCAAGGCGCGATGCCTCCATGAAGAGCGCGCTCACGAGAGGCGTACCGTGCTCGTTACAGACGATGTCGTGATAATGTCTCAATCCCAGTTCCGCGGTTAGTTGCTCCGTCCCCTCCTCATCTCCGAAAATGATTATCTCACATGAGGGATAGAGGAGGCTCCAACTCATGACAGCATTTTTCTGGATGGTCGCGAATTGCCCCCGGCAAGGCTTAAGGGTGGTGAATATGGTTATCACGGCCTCTCCTCATTCCGCTCCATACGGTATCCTGCCGAAAATCTTGAGGGCCTGGCGTCCCACCCAGCGGCGAACAGGCCTCGGAAGTAGCAGCAACATGTACCTTCTCAGCACCCATGCCTGGTATTTGCCCGGCATTACCAGGTAACCTTTGAGGGCATACTGAAAAGCTTTCCACCTGTAGCCGATGGATAGCAGGGTATCCGCGGTCCAGCTGGCGACTCCCGCGTAGGCGCGCTTCCTCAATTTTCGGATCTCGAGCGGCGTCTCGGGATCGTCGAAGACGCGGTCCATCACCATCCGCTTGGTCTGGTACATCTTCGGTATCTCCTCTATCTGGCGCCCTCCCGACCCGGGGTGTAAACGGTAGCGGGCGAGGAAACCGGGGATGTGTTTCATGGGAAAGCGCATGCCGATCCTGATCCACATCTCGTAGTCGGGACACGTTACCAGACTTTTATCAGCATACAACCCCACCTGCTCGAAATGAGTTCTGCGGATGAAGGCCGCCTGGGCAGGGGGTACCTGTTCGACGCACAGCACTTTCTTGAAATCATAGGGATCCGGCCCTAGAAACATGCCAAGATCCTCCCCGTTCTCCCCCATGAAGAGGAGATCCCCGTATACCACCGCAGCATCCGGATAGCAGGCCATGTTTTCGACCGCCCAGGAAACGGCGCCTGGGAGCAGCTCGTCGTCAGCGTTAAGGACCAGGATGATCTCGCCCTTCGAGCGCTGCAGGGCGCGGTTCAGCCCGTCTGCCTGGCCTTCGTCCGGCTCTGAGATCCAGTCTATGCGGCCGTCATACTGGCGCAGGATTTCTATGGTGCCGTCGGTGGAGCCGCCGTCCTGCACGATATGCTCTATACGGGGATAATCCTGCGCCAACACACTTTCGATGCATCCCTGAATATAACGGGCGCTGTTGTAGCAGGGCGTGACGATCGACACCAGTGGCTCTTTGTTATCCATGGTACTCATACTTTGATGGCTCCAATATTAACCCGATAACTCTTGTTCCTGTTCATCCATTCACCGACCCAGTATCAATGGTGCACCCAGCCCTGTTCTCGCGGCATCAACCTCGTGCATCTCGCTTCTTTAACGCGACCTGGAAGTCGCACGGCACGTTCAGGATACCCGTCCAGTGGTCGAGCCGGTGCGTGAGGGGTTCGCTGGCTACGATCAACTCAGGAGGACAGTGCCATTGATCGAGGAGCTCCCCCTCGTCGTATAGGCTGACGTGCCATGAATATGTGCCCGGTTTCAGCGGAAGAGTCGGAAGACGATAGATGAACTCGTTAATACCCGGCTGCAACTTGAGGTTATCGATGGCCCAGGACCACATTAGTTGATTATCCATACTGAAAAGGGCGATCCCGTGGTGCCCGTGCTCTACAGGCTTGGTGACCCGCACGTTCATCCTGATGACCACGGGCCCCAGGGTGGCGATCATGTTCTTCTGGGGCATGCGCGGTTCTATTACCTCCCAATCGAGAAAGCGGGTTGCGGGGGAGGCCTGCCCATCGGCCGATTCCCTTTCGCACAAGGTCAATGTGGACGCTGACCCCTCGTAAGCGCTGACCACTTCCACCGTAGGCCCGTCGAGTTCCAAGCATCCATTGTGGATCCAGAAACAGCGCTCGCAAAGCCTGCGAATCTGGTTCATCTGGTGGCTGACGAACAGTACAGTGCGACCGCCCCGGGAAATCTCGCTCATCTTCCCCAGGCACTTTTTCTGGAACTCGATATCGCCTACAGCCAGCACCTCATCTATGAGCAATATCTCGGGTTCCAGGTGAGCCGCTATCGCGAATGCTAGACGTACCTGCATGCCGCTCGAATAATGTTTCATCGGCGTGTCGATGAACCTTTCGATCTCCGCAAACTCCACGATTTCGTTATATTTCCTCTCGATCTCCGTCCTCCTCATGCCGAGGATGGCCCCATTAAGCCAGATGTTTTCCCTCCCCGTCAGCTCGGGGTGAAATCCAACCCCTACCTCAAGCAGGGAACCGACGCGACCCCACACATCGGCATAACCTTCGGTGGGTTCGGTGATCCGCGAAAGGATCTTGAGCAGCGTTGTCTTCCCGGCTCCGTTGCGTCCGATAATGCCGACAACCTCACCCTGCCTGATCTCAAACTCTATGTCCTTTAAAGCCCAGATGCTCTCACCGAGATCGGCTCCCGCATATGCCTCGCCCTTCAGCATTCCAGTCAAACGGCGAACGGGCGCCGTGATGGCTCTGGTCATGCTATCACGCAAGGTGCGATAACCTGCCCGCGCTTCTCCGATACGGTACTTTTTACTCAGCTTCTCAACACGGATCGCCAGCTCGCTCACATCTGTATGTCCTTCTCATCGGTACCCATCAACCCTGCCTAGACAACATCGGCGAAGATCCTCTCGGTGCGCCGGAAAAAATATGCGCCACCTACAAGTATGAGGACAGCCATCCCACTCGAGACTGCGATCATCGGCCCGATGCGGGCCTCCATGCCCAATAGCACCCAGCGGAAACCTTCCACCACCCCGGCCATAGGATTGATGCCGTAGATCATTTTCCAGACACTGGAAGAAATAATGCCGCTCGGGTACGCGATCGGGGTGGCGAAAAGCCATGCCTGCATAAGAAAGGGAACAGCGTACTTCACGTCCCGATACATAACGTTCAGCGCTGATAACCACAATGCCACGCCCACGGTGGAAACCAGCGCAAGCAACAGGAAAAGCGGAAGGAACAGCACCGCCAGGGTCGGTCCTCTACCGTAATAGATCATCATGCCCACCAGGACAATGAAAGCGAGCAAGAAATCAAGCATTCCTGAGAGGATCGATGACAAGGGTAGAACCATTCTCGGAAAATAGACTTTCTTTATCATGTTCGCTTCCGCCACAAGGCTTGTAGATGCCATACCCACTCCGTTGGCGAAGAAGGTCCATACGATCATCGCAGAATAGACGAAAAGGGGGTATGGGATACCCTCGGAGGGAACGCCCAGCAATCTCCCGAAAAAGACGCTGAATATGACCATGGTGATGAAGGGCTGCAGGATGGCCCAGGCGCCGCCTATGATGGTCTGCTTGTACCTGACCTTGATGTCCCGCCAGGTGAGGAAATAGAGGAGCTCGCGGTACTGCCAGATGTCCCCGAGACGCAGCGATGCCCAACCTTTGGTGGGCATTATGCGGGTAAGAGCAGGCTTCTCCGCCAACTTAACGCAATCCCCGATCGTGCCCCCGCTTCGCTGCATACTCTCGATACCTTCCTGTTCAGCCATCATCCGGCAACCTCTCAAAGCTCTAGCCTAACGCATAAGATTACACTCTTACGGGTCGTTACACCTCAATGATATTATCCATCTATCTGTTCATTGAATCGACCTTATCCTTTATCTTCAGAAGGCATCCACTCTTGCGCCCAGATGTAGATTCGGTGTGGGCCTGCAGGAACTGAAGTTAATACCTGATCCTGGATTTCTGGTAGGTGGCTTTACGACCCGCTTGATAGGTGAAAAAATGCTCCTGTGACATCCTGCCGTTGCGGCTTGGCTGAAGGAGATGGCCATGAGAGAGAACCCTTTCGACCTCACCGGCAAGGTGGCGGCGGTAAGCGGGGCGGGCCGCGGCATCGGCAAGGCCATCGCCCTAGCCCTGGCCCGGGCGGGCGCCGACGTGGCGGTCTTCTCGCGTACCGAGGCCCAGTTCTCCGCCACCGCGGCGGAGATCGAGGAGCTGGGCTGCGGGGCGCTGGGGATTTGCGCCGACGTGAGCAGGGCGGAGGACGTCGACGCCATGCTCTCCGCGGTCCTGGGCAGGTTCGGCCGCCTGGACATCATGGTCAACAACGCCGGCCTCAACCCCAGTTACGCACGCGTGGAAAAGGTCAGGGAAGAGGACTACGACCTCATCATGGACGTCAACGTCAAGGGGGTCTTTCTCTGCTCCCAGCGGGTCATCCCGGTGATGAAGGAGCAGGGGGGCGGCTGCATCATCAACGTCGCCTCCGCCGCCGGCCTGGTGGCGCTGTACAAGTGCAGCGCATACGCCGCCAGCAAGGGGGCGGTCATCCAGCTCACCCGCACCATGGCCCTGGAGCTCGCCCCTTTCAACATCCGGGTCAACGCCCTCTGCCCTGGGTTCGTGACCACCGAGATGACCGAGGGCCTGCTGGAGCACCCCCGCGAGGGAGAGCGCGTGCTGTCGCTCATCCCCATGGGCCGCACCGGGGAGCTGTCCGAGATCGCCCCCGCGGCGGTCTTCCTCGCCTCCGAGGCCGCCTCCTACATCACCGGGGCGGTGCTCGCCGTGGACGGAGGCTGGACCTGCTGGTAGGCAGTGCCCGCGGGCGGGCCTGTCCCAAGCCGTTCACCCAGCCCTAGATCCCTCCGTCCCTCAGTCTATGGACACCAGCTCGTATTTCCTGCTGCCCAGCCCCATCTCCTCTGCATAGGCAAGCTGGTCCTGCCATTTCACCTGGGGGAACATCTCCCCGAAGAGGTCGCGTCCCGCCCGCTCGTTGACCAGGTCCATGCTCGCCTGGTCCACGGCCACGATATCGCGGCCCGCCAGGATGCCGATGTCCTCCACCACAGGAGCGTCGCTGAAATCCCAGCAGTCACAAGCGGGGGTGATGCGCATGAGGAAGTTGAAGAAGACGCTCTTCTCCTCCTTGCCCTTGAGCGCGCCCATGGCGTATTCCACGATCTTGCGCTGAGCCACGCCCAGGTCGGTGACCAGACGGGCGGCGATGGCGCCCTCGAAACACATCACCGTGCATTCCCCGCACCCCATGCACAGCTCGTGGTCGATGACCGCCTTCCTCTCCCCGCCCTTGCCGGCAAGGGATATGGCCCCCGCGGGGCACCAGCGGATGCACTGCCCGCAGGCGGTACATCTCTCGCGGTTCACCTCCGGCTTGATGTCGGAGTGCATCTGCTGCTTGCCGCCCCGGCTGCCCAGCCCCATGCCCACGTTCTTGATGGCGCACCCGAAGCCGGTGAGCTCGTGTCCGGTGAGGTGGGAGACCGCCACCAGGGCGTCCGCGTGCACGGCGGCGGAGGCGATCTTCACGCGCTGCAGGAGCATCCCCTCCACCTCCACCTCCTCGAAGTCGTGCCCCTTAAGCCCGTCGGCGATGATCACGGGGGCGCCCAGAGACTCCTGGGTGAACCCGTGGGCCGCCGCGGTCAGGAGATGGTTGACGGCGTTGGACCTGCTGCCCACGTAGAGGGTCCCCGCGTCGGTCACGAAGGGCTTGCCGCCCGCCTCCTTCACCGCCTCCACCAATCTGCGCAGGTACACCACGGGCACGAAGGCGGTGCTGCCCGCCTCGCCGAAATGGGTCTTTATGGCAACCAGGTCCCTGCGCTTCACCGCCTCGCCGAGGCCGGCCCGGGAGGCCAGCTCCGCCAGCTTGGCCACCATGCCGCGGTGCGGCCTGCAGCGCATGTTCGCGAAAAAGACCTCGGACAAACCCGTCCCTCCTTTCGCTCCTCAAGCGGAAAAGCATCGCTCCTCGACCGGCAGCGTCTAATCGCTCTACCGGAAAGAGATCATCCCTCGTCCGGGAACGCCCTGAGCCCGGCCGGGCATCAACATAATCTTCCACGGAGGGGATGAAAATGGCAAACCGGGACCTCGACCCGGGGCTCAATCCGCGTATCCTCGCTTGCGCATCTCCGCGAGCGCCTTGCGCGCCTCGTTACGCACGATGGGGTCGTCGTCTTCCAGGTGAGCCTTGAGGAGACCCGCCACCTCCGCCCCCCCGATCTGTCCCAGGGCGAAGCAGGCCGCCGCCTTCACGCGGGGGTGCACCGTCCTCCGACGCAGCGCGAAGGTCTTCCTGCGCAGCAGTTCCGACAGGGGCCCCAAGGCCTTTTCCGGTCCCAGGCGGGCGAGGGCCAGGCATGCAGCCTCCTCAACCCGCGGGTGCTCCTCTCCCCCCGCGGGAGACTTTCCCTGCACGATGGAGAGCAGGACCTCCACGGAGCGGGGATCGTCCACCGTCCCCAGCCCGCGCACCGCCTCTCTTCGCACCTCGGGGTCCTCGTCCTCCAGGCTCGAGAGTAAATGGGGCAGCAGGGTGGGGTCGCCGGGGGATATCCTGGCCATGGCGCGCAGCGCCTGCGCCCTTACTCCCGGTATGGGGTTGTTGAGCACGGACCTGGCCAGGGAGAGCGCGGTGTTGCCGCCCATAAGCTCCAGCAGGCGCAGGACCCTCTGGTACACCTCCTCCCTGGCGTTGCTCTCCAGCAGCCCGGCCAGGTCCCGGTATATCTCCTCTCCCAGGTGCCGGCAGGCCTCCGCCAGCTGGGGGGTGATGGCGATGTCCTCCTCGTCCCTGACCTTCTCCACGATCTCCTGCGCGGACAGCGTGGGCTCCATGTAGCGCAGGACCCGCGACGCCAGGACGGCCAGCCCCTCGTCACGCCCGAAGAGGGCGTCCACCAGGGGACGGCCCACGTCCCAGGGATTGAGGCCCGCCAGGGCCCGGGAAGCGGCCGCCCTGGTCTCGCCGCCCGCTGCCTCGTCCTCCGCCGCGGCCATGAGCCACTCGCACACCCGCGCGAACTCCTCATGCCTCCCCTCGAGAAAGAGGTCGTTGGCAAGTATTCCCAGGAGAGACATCAACCCCGCCTTCACCCCTGGATCGCTCTCCCCTGCCGCCAGAGCCCTTATCCTCTCCGCCTGGGCGAGGATCTCAGCGCGGTGCCCGCGCTCCCGGAGATAGAGATGCAGCTGCTGCAGGAAGCCGCAGGCCCGGGCGCGGAAATCGCCCCTCTCGCTCTCCAGGTTGCGGGAGGTGACCGCGATGATCCTGCGGGTCAGCTCGCCCTCGCCCAGTTCCAGCAGCTTCCCGGCCACCCCGATCACCTCTTCGTCGGACAGCCCCTCCAGGGCGCGCAGCGAGCCCGAGGACCTGATGTCGCTGACCACGGCATAGATGCGCATCTCCTTACCCGCCACGGGATGGCTGCGCGTCAGCTCGGCGACAAGCCCCGACTCCTGCAGCCGCCTGGTTATCTCCGGGTGGTAGGCGGGGTCCGACTCGGCGTAGAGGTCGCCGATGATGGCGTTGAGGACCGCGGCTATGTCCTCGTAGTCCTGGGGCGGCATGCTCTCCCGCTCCGCCAGCAGCCGGCGGTACTTCTCCACCACCTGGTCCGTCAGCTTGAGCACGTTCTCCCCCTCCACGGAGGAGACGATCTCCCTGCGCACCGCGGGGTCCTTGACCAGCTGCGGGGTGGCTTCCGCCAGTACCTCCACCAGGGTCTCGGCCTCCAGAGCCGCGAGGATGTTCACCATCTCCTCGCTCAGGATCTCCTTGAGCTTTTCGTCCGCCAGCCTTTCCACCAGGCCGTACATGCGGTCCACGGTATCCCGGATGAGGCGCGCCTTCTCGGGCCCCACCGTGCCCCCCGAGCTCTCGAAGCCCATCATGATGGAGGCGAAGGCGGCGTTGATGCGCTCCGGATCGGACATGAGCCGGGAGACCTCCTCCGGGGGGACCTCCACCTCGGGCGCCTTCCCCACCAGGAAACTGACGAACACCTCGTCTCTCAGGAGGTCGAGAGCCTCGTCGCCTCGCCTGCCGGGCTTCCCGGGAGCGAGCTCCTGGTCCTTGCTGAGCGAGACGTAGATCTTCTCGTCCACCCTGACGTGCTCCACGCCTCTTTCCGCGAGCATCGCGCCCAGGCTTCCCTCCAACGTGCGGTCGGCGCGCTTGCTGCTGAAGACCTCCAGGAAGCGGCGCAGCTCATCCTCCTCCAAGCCCCGTTCGAAGGTGATGCTGCGCGCCTCCCAGAGAGCAAGGTCCTTGAGGAAAGCCACGGTGTTGGGCCGCGTCTGGTCCCTTTCGTCCAGCGGGTTCTCGTTGATGAGCAGCTTGCCCTCCAGCTCGCAGAAGGTGATGCCCCCCCAGGCCCCCAGGGCCGCCCGCAGGTCGTCCAGCGCCCTGGCCACGGACTCATGCACGATCTCGGAGGTGGGTGGATAGAGATGGAAGTTGACCATTGCGGCGTGCAGCGATCCCAGGATGGACATGGACTGGGCAGCCAGCTCCTCGCCGCCCGCTCTGCTCGCCGATCCCGCTGTGTCTTCGGGCATGGCCTCTCTCCCGCTTCCCGGTGGCTCTTCCCAGATTTCTACACTGTCTATCGGTATCCCTTGCACGGCGACTTAACCCGTCCCCGGGAACCGTGATGTGAGCGCGGTCCTCAGGCGGCATCCCGAGAAGGCGTGCAGCCCTGGCGACGTGGACGGCGGCATGGAGACACCGGGAAAGCGGGAGGCCGACCCTGCGGATACTCGCGGCACATACGAGGCGCAGCCCGGTCGGGCCGGCGTGCCCCGCGCGCGCCGCACCGGGCCTTTTCGCGGCACCGGGATCCGGCGCACTCCCCGCTGCCCGTTCCCGCGGGCGGCGCGATGCGGCGGCGTGATACAGTATGGTCATCCAGGATGCCGCGGGCATCGCCGCAAAGAGGGGTTTTCCGAACAGTGAAGCCCGAAAAGGAGAAGGTCCCCGCGGGGGAAGGGAGACCCGTACCGAGGGCCATCGGGCGCCGGTGAAGGCGAAGATCGCGAGGAGAAAAGAGGCGCGGTTGGGAAGCGTAAAGGTCCGGGGAGCCAGGATAGCTTATGAGGAACGGGGGAAAGGAGACCCCGTGATCCTCCTCCACGGCTGGAACGCCACCGGCAAGCAGTGGCTCCATAACCTGAAGGCGCTGGGCCAGCGCCACCGCGCCATAGCCCCCGACCTTCCCGGCCACGGCGATTCCGAGATGGGGGATTTCGCCTTCCACCTGGACGGCATGGCGGATTTCCTGGAATCCTTCAGGAAAGCCCTGCGCCTTCCGCCCTTTCACCTCGTCGGCCACTCCCTGGGAGGATGCATCGCGCTGCGCTACGCGGCGACCCGGCCTGAAATGGTGAGAAAGCTGGTGCTCGTATCCACCCCCACACGCAGGGCCGGCATCGGACTCAAGGCTTACCTCCCCGGTCTGCCCCGGCTGGTCTCCCTCACCTACCGTTTCCGCAACGAAAGCGTGCTCAAGTGGATGTTCTACCGCGGGCTTCATAAGCCCGAGTACCAGGACCTCGAGTTCGTGCGCGCCAACGTCAGGGCGGCCTTGAAGAACACCTGCGGCGCCCTCGCCGCCGCGGCGGGGATGATAAGGAAGCTGGACCTCACGGAGGACCTGCGGGCGGTGGCGAACCCCACCCTCATCGTCTTCGGCGACAAGGACAGGAGCGTGAATCCCGGGGAAGCCCTGCGGCAGAAGCAGGAGCTCCCACGTCCCTACCTGGCCATGATCACCGCGAGCGGGCACTGCCCACACTGCGAACGTCCCGATCTCTTCAATGCCGTGGTGAGGGAATTCCTGGAAGCCGAGGAGCCGTGATCCGGAAAAGGCCTCGCGGGGCGCTCGATCGTGGGGCTTCCGTGACGCGCAGGGTTCGGTCGACACATCCGTCCGGGGCCGATGCGCTCGCGCCCTACCTGCCTCACGGGCCGTTTTCATTCCTGAGCACCGGTCGCTTCCGCCGAGGCGAAGGGAGCGAGGAAATCGGTGAACACCGACTCGCAGGGATGGCCGTAGGTCACCAGCATGCGCCTGCTTCCCGGCAGCATGATGATGGAGCAGGTAGTGGTGAAATATGGCCCGTGCCGGCATATGGTGTTGTCGTCGCCCCGACCGCTCTCGCCGTGGTCACAGAAGACGTCGAGGAGTTCCCGCATGCTCACCGTCTCCAGCGCGCCCAGCAGCATCTCCGCCCTTTCGTAGCGGAGCTCGCTCGACTCGTGTACGCGCACCCCCCGCATAGCCCGCACGTTCTTGCCGGTGTAATAGGCGTTGCGCGGGATGTCGTAGGAGGTCATGTCGCGGCACAGGTAGTGATTGGCGTTGATGAGCAACCCGTCTTGCGGCTCCCTCACGCCGCTGAAGTTAGAGGACAGCTCCACCGTGGCCATGTCTCCCGAGGCATCGGCCACCAGCAGGATGGCCCCTCCGCAGCGCTTGCCCTCGCCGAGGAAAGAGACCGCCTCCCGGGTGGTGGAACATCTTTCCAACGCCTCCTGCACCAGTATGGAGACGGGGACGTTCACCTTGGGAAGGTCCGTGCCGTGTCCGTAGTTGTAGCTGATGCACAGCCCGTGTTCGTTCATCCCGTCGTGGCATCCCGCCATGGAGGCGATGGTGACGCTGAGGGTAGAGGCCACGGAGGGAGAGGAGCACAGGCGGGTCACGTAATAGGGCCGGAAGGACTCCGGGTAATCGAAGTTCTTGATCAGCATGGGCTCTCCCAGGGCGCTCCTCTCCGCGCCCACTCCCGCGGCGGTACAGGCGCCGAGGCGGTAGTTTATCCGCGTCATGGCCAGCTCGGTCGAGAGCGCCAGGAAGAGGTGGGAGATGTCCACGTCTGCGCCCCTGGCGATACCTTCCAAGCGGTTCTTCTGGTCGGGGTAGTGCTCCGCGAGGTCGTCGAGCATCTCGCCCACCGCCCTCCTGGCCGCCAGGTTGAGATAGGCCTTGAGCGGCAGCAAGGGGGGTTTGTCCACCTGCAGGGCCTCGATCTCCGGCAGGCTCGCGACCAGGTGCCTTATCGCCTCCCCCATTTGCAGACCCTGCTGGTAACCGAGCTCGTAATGGTCGCCCTGCAGGTCGAAGAGACGTACCTGCCTCCTGCCCGGATTGGGGTCGTCCCCTATGGTGGTGCCGAGTTCAAGCGGTCCAAGCATCAAGGACCTCCTCTTTCCGTCATGCCGCAAACCCTCGAATATATTAACCTAATATCGAGGCGACAGCGAGAGCCGGGGAGGGTACGAGATGTCGGAGAAAAGAGGTCCGTCGTTGGAGAGGTTCCAGGGATGCCTGCTGGGCCTGGCGGTGGGCGACGCCCTGGGCATGCCCCTGGAGGGCATGCGCGCCTCGGAGATAAGGAAACGCTTCGGGCGGGTGAGGGATTTCCTCGCCGCCCCTTGGAGGATGCTGGATGCGGGTCAGTGGACGGATGACACCAAGATGATGCTCTGCCAGGCGCGCAGCATCGCGGCCAGGGGCGGCTTCGACCTCGAGGACACGGCGCAGGCGTTCCTGGCCTGGTACGAATCCGGGGATTGGAGGGGCATCGGCGGAGCCACCTACGATGCCATGCGGCGGCTGCAGGCAGGCGCCCCGGCGCGGGAGAGCGGCATGCGGGGCGAGATGGCGGCGGGCAACGGAGCCGCCATGCGCATCGCTCCCCTGGGTCTCCTGCACTGCCTCGACCTCGCGAGGTTGCGCGCCGACGTCGAGGCATCCGCGCGCATCACCCACGACAACCCGGAGGCGGTGGCGGGCGGCCTGGCCGTCGCCTACGCGGTGGCCCGGGCGGCGCGCGGCGACCTCGAGCCATCGAGCCTCATCGGCGACACCACGGCCTTCATCGGGGACTCAAGGGTGGCGGAGAGGCTGGAGCTGGCGCAGCGCTTCCTGCGGCAGGGCATGGAGAGCGAGGAGGCGCTGGCGCGCTTGGGCACCGGAGGCTACGTGGTTGAGACCGTCGCCAGCGCCTTCTTCTCTTTCCTGCGCTCGCCGGAGGACTTCGAGGAGACCCTCTCCCGCGCCGTGGGCGGCGGCCTGGATACGGACACCACCGGAGCGGTGGCGGGAGCCATCAGCGGCGCCTTCAACGGCCTTTCCTCCATACCCGAGAGGTGGAGGCGGGGAGTGGAGGCGGCGGAGGAGATCCTGGACCTCGCGGCGCGCATCCACGCTCTGATCGGGCCCTGAGCCCGGGGGTGCCCGGGGCGGTTTGAGCGGCACGCGGCGGGGATAAAATGACCGTAGAAGGGGCGTTCGGTCAAAAGGGGGGATGGTCATGGAGACGCCCGAGATCGAGTTCATGCTCTATCTGCTCACGCGCTACATCAAGACCAACGGCATCGATCCGGCAAAGGTGACGGTGGCGGAGCTGATGGAGAACATCAACGTGAACCTCACGCCCATCGGCGGGGGCTGATGGTCCGGGAGGAGCGATCGGTCCGCTGACCCGGGAAGGCCTTACGCGTCCCCCAGGAAGTAGCGGCGGGGGTCGAAGATCCTCACGTCGTAGAGCTCGTCGAGGGTGGGCTCATCCACCTTGCGCAGCCCGCGAGCCACGGAGAGCTCCCACCCGCAAGCGGCGCGTATGGCCTCCACCGCCTCGCGCTCCGAGGGCGCCAGCGCGGGGAAATAGGCCGTGAGCACGAATCCGTCGCCGTCCGTGGGTTTCTCGAAGACCCCCATGGTGGTCACCAGGGTGCGCACCCTTTCCCCGGGGGCGGTGATATAGGAGACGCGCTCCGGGGTGCGCAGCCCGTCCTGGCTCACCGTCACCAGCACCTCCCGCGCCCCCAGGGCCACGTCGCAGGCGCCCCCCGAGCCCACCAGAAAGAGGCCGTACTCCGGCAGTCTGGTGGAATTGATGTTGCCGGCTCGGTCCACCTGCCCCGCGCCCAGGGCCCCGATGGCGCGGCTGCTGCGGGCGCCCACCATGGACCCGAGCACGGTCACGATGTCGGTGAGCATGGTGCAGGTGGGGATGTTGCGGAAGTTGAAGATGAAGGGGTCCCCGGGGCGCGGGGCGTATCCGAAGAAGCCCACCTCCGCCATGAGGTCCACGTCGATCCCGTCGCGGCGCAGGTCGTACCACGCCTTCCAGGCGGCCAGGTTGGAGGCCCCGATGCCGGCCAGGATGGCCCGGTACCCCTCCTTCCTCACCTTCTCCGCGAGCAGGCGCGACGCCTCCACCACCATGAGCTCTCCGGCGCTGTATGCCGGGGAGGCGTCGATCCCCGGGGCGCGTGAAGCCAGTTCGGACTTCCAGGAATCCGAGGCCGCCCTGCCCTTGAGGTGCCATATCCTCTCGTAGCCGAGCTTCTCGATATAAGCGTCGTGGTCCTCCACGTCCAGGACCCACTCCCTCACCCATTCCTCCATCTTCTCCTCGCTGCGGCACGCCTCCCTGAGCTCGAGCATGAAATCCTCGTCCTCGGCATAGGCGTCGAACTCCTTTAACCCCTGGTTGGAGGCCCCCGAGGGGTGCACCCCGAGGGGAGCCGGGCACACCGCCCTCACCAAGTATCCCGGTATCTTCACGAAATGGGAGTAGCGGCGCAGGAAGGAGGTGGGGACGACCTCCTCCACGGTGACCAGCACTCCCTCCCGGGCCGCGAAAGCCGCGTGCACGCCCTCGGCGTAGGGCGGCGTGAGTAGGACGTTGCCGGCCGCGTCCGCCGCCCAGGCATGCAGCAGGGTGAGGTCGGGGCGCAGGGCCCGCACCATCCCCACCTCACCCCCCGGCAGGTCCAGGAGGTGGAAATCCTCCGCGTTCTCCTCCTGCATGGAGCTGCCCCGCAGGGAATGGGTGGGCATCCACTCCACCCCCAGCGCCCCCGCCATGAGGCGCTGCGGCAGGGTGAGCACCGTCCAGTTCTCGATCTCCACCCGCCCCGCGCGGAAGGCCTCCTGGTAGATGCGGTTGGGCCCGGGGAAGGGGTAGGAATCGCCGCAGAAGGTGGTGATGAGCCTGCGCGCCAGTCCTCCCCGCACGAAGAGCACCATGTTGGCGATGAACCCCAGGGAGGATACGGTAAAACCCGGGTCGCTGCCCCAGAAACGGCGGCAGATCTCGTAGACCGCGGCGTTGGGGCGCATGTAGGCGTGGCCGATATGCAGATGCATGGCGGGCCTGATAAGGGTGGAGACGGCCTCCTTCAGGTCCGCGACCTTGCTCCCGGAGGGCTCCTTCTCCGCCAGCTCGACCTTGTCCGCCACCCGCTCCTCGAAAACGCCGAACATGGGTAACCACCTCGAATTTCGCCCGTGCCGCGGGCGTCGGGATTTCTGCTATACTATATCACACTGCGCGTCCCGCACCTGCCGGGAGGCGCCGGCACGGCGGCTCCGGGAGCGCTCTTCCGGCGTCCGGACTGGAGGCCCGCTGCCGGAAAGCCGGAGAGCGGAGATCCTTGCCGGCATCTTATCCAGGAAATCCCTGGCAGCCCGAGAGGAGCCGCCGTGGAGCTCGACATGGCGAGTTGCCCCGCCCGCGGATCGGCATGGGGAGAGGACGCCTGCACCTCCCCCGCCTAGACCCGGAGCGCCCACGGGCAATGCGCCGGGGAGGCGGAAAACGAGGCAAGGCCGCCGCGTGGATGGAAAAAGGGAGGGGGCCTGACGGTGCGCCAGGCCGGACGGGCGCAAGAGCGCCGGGTATAGCGATAAAGGAGATGAGGTCGTTGCTGAAGAAACTGCTCACGCCGCTCAAGGTCCACAACCTGGAACTCCGGAACCGCATGGTGATGACCGCCATGCACCTGAACTTCACCCCCGACGGGAGGGTGAACGACCGCATCGTGGCCTTCTACGAGGAGCGGGCACGGGGCGGCACCGGGCTCATCATCGTGGGAGGGAGCATCATCGACGATTACGCCGGAGCCTACTGGCTGCTGGACATGCGCGACGACTCCTGCATCGAGGGACATTCCATCCTCGCCGAGGCCATCAAGCGCCACGGGGCTGCGGCGGCCTGCCAGCTCTACCACGCCGGGCGCTACTCCCACTCCATGACCATGGAGGGGAGACAGGCGGTGGCCCCCTCGCCGGTGCGCTCCCGTTTCACCAACGAGGAACCGCGCGAGATGACGATCGAGGACATCGAGCGCACCATCCAGGCCTACGCGGAAGCGGCGCTGCGGGTGAAGAAGGCCGGGTACGACATGGTGGAGGTGCTGGCTTGCACGGGCTACCTCATCTGCCAGTTCCTCTCGCCGGTCACCAACCTGCGGACGGACGAGTACGGCGGCTCCTGGGAGAACCGCATGCGCTTCGGGCTGGAGGTGGCGGACGCGGTGCGCGCGGCGGTAGGCACCGACTTCACGGTGGGCTTCCGCATCGCGGGCCACGACTACATCGAGGGCGGCAACACCAACCGGGAGTGGGCCCTCTTCGCCGCCGAGCTGGAGAAGCACGGGGTGGACCTCATCAACGTCACCGGCGGCTGGCATGAGACCAGGGTGCCGCAGCTCCCCATGTCCGTGCCCCGCGCCGGGCTGGCCTACCTCGCGGCGGGGGTCAAGCAGAAGGTGAACATCCCGGTCATCGCCTCCAACCGCATCAACGACGTCTTCGTGGCCGACGAGATACTGCGCATGGGCATGGCCGACCTGGTGGCCATGGCGCGCGGCCTCATCGCCGATCCCGAGATCGCCCTCAAGGCGGCCGAGGGGAGGTACGAGGAGATAACCCACTGCATAGGGTGCAACCAGGGCTGCTTCGACCATGTCTTCTACCTGCAGCCGGTAACCTGTATGCTCAACCCCCGCGCCGGGCGCGAACTCGAATACAAGCCGGAGCGGGCGAAGGCCCCGAAGCGCGTGGCGGTGGTGGGCGGGGGTCCCGCGGGCATGAAGGCCGCCCTGACCGCGGCCCAGCGCGGCCACGAGGTGACCCTTTTCGAGAAGAGCGACGTCCTGGGCGGACAGCTCAACCTCGCCGCCGTGCCGCCGGGGCGCGAGGAGTTCTGGACGGCTGTGGAGGACCTCGACGTCCAGCTGGACGGCGCGGGGGTGGAGCTCCGCCTGGAGACGGAGGCCACGGCGGAGATGCTCAAGCGCGAGGGATTCGACGCCGTGGTGGTGGCCACGGGGGCGCGCCAGGCCGTCCCCCCCATCCCGGGAATCGATGGGCCCAACGTGGTCATGGCCTGGGACGTCCTGGAGGGCAGGGAGGACCCCGAGGGCAGCAACATCGTCATCATCGGGGGAGGCGCCGTGGGCTCGGAGACCGCCATGTACGTGGCCAGCATCGGCACCATCTCCGGGGATACCCTTCTTTACCTCTTCATGAACAACGGCGAGGACGTGGAGACCCTGCGCGAGCTGTGCAGCCGCGGCATCAAAAAGGTCACGGTCATCGAGATGCTGGACAAGGTATGCCGCGACGTCGGCATCTCCACCCGCTGGACCATCCTGCAGGACATGCGCAACCTCGGTATAGAGATACGCAGGAACGCGGTGGCGAAGCGCATCGAGAAGGACAGGGTGGTCATCGACGTGGACGGCCGCGAGGAGGAGATCCCCGCCGACACGGTGATCATCGCCGCCGGCTCGTGCCCCGCCGGTGAGCTTTACGAGGAGCTCAAGGATTCCGGCATGGATGTCTACGTGGTAGGCGACGCCAAGGCGGCTCGCAAGGCCATAGAGGCCATCCAGGAGGGTTACGAGGTCGGCCTCCGGATATAGGGGTCATCCCCTGGATACGGAATGGATGTCCATGTCATGGGTTCCAGGGGCACAGCGCCTTCATCCACGGCAAGAGAGAACGGGGCCGCCCACGTCATGACGGCTTTACGAGCCTGAACCCTTGTGTCGGTCGAGGGTAGTGCGGGCGCGGCGCACGAGGTCGGAGATGATGGCGTCCATCTTGAAGCCGTGCTCCACCACCGTATCCATCATCGCCTTCTGCTGCTCGTTCAGTGGACCGGCCTTCTCCTTGCCCACCGTGCCGGCGTAGGAGATGATCACCGTGAGCGGGGTGCGCAGGTCGTGGGACATCACGGAGCGGATCTCCTCCAGGGTCCGCAGGGCCTCCTCCAGGGCATCTTCACCGGAAGCGGTGACGGCCCTTTCGGGTCCCGCGGCTTTCCGGCCCTCTTCCCCCGCGCATCCTCCGGCCTCTTCCAGCCTGCCGGAAGCGATGAACTCCCGCACCTGCATGGGAAAGGCCTCGGGATCCACCGGCTTCTTGATGAAGCCGTCGAAGCGGGCCAGGACATCCTTCCTCTCCTCCTCCCTGATGGTGGCGCTCAGGGCCACCACGGGCACGTCCCGCAGCCCCGGCACGTCGCGCAATCCCTCGGCCAGCGAGCCGCCGCTTCTTCCCGGCATGTGCAGGTCGAGCAGGACGAGGTCCGGGCGGCGCCGTTCGGCGAAGCGCAGCGCCGCGTCCGCGTTCCCCGTGGCCATGACCTCGAACCCCACGGCCTCGAGTAGGCCGCGCACGATCTCGCGCTCCACACCGCTGTCGTCTATGTACAGGACCAGCTCTTTTCGCGTGTTCCTCATCTCCTGCATGATATCACCGTAGTTAACATCGGACGTCGCGTCATCGGGCATTAGCAAGCGCGGTACACCGCGTAAACCGGCATACAAAGACGCTCTCCCCTTCCTCCCGCCTCCCGCCGCCTTAGCGTCCTTTCCCATCCAATGACCGGTGCCGCCCGTGCAGAGGCGGGGCCGTGACTTTGACCGCCTTCCTTTCGCCTCCCGGCCGCGTTGCTCTATAATTCACCCCGTGACAGGTCCCGTTCATATACCGACAGCGACCTTGAAGGAGAGGTGCCTGGATTGGATATCGTGACCTTCTGCGATTACGGGTTCGGGAGCAACACCTACCTGGTGGTGAACGAGGAGCGCCGGGAAGCGGTGCTGGTGGACGCGGGCGTCGCGGCCTCCCAGGTCCTCGACCACCTGGAGAAGGAGGGGCTGGAGCTGAAAGCCATCCTGCTCACCCACGGCCACCCCGACCACCTTTTGAGCCTTAAGGAGATCGCCGACGCCACCGAGGCTCCGTGCTACATGCACCAGGAGGACGCCCGCCTGCTCGCGCACATCCCCCCCATGCTCCTGCGTATGCTGGGGCTGGAAAAGCTGGAGCTTCCCGAGGAGTTCCTGCCCCTGGAGGACGGGCAGGAGCTGGACCTTGCGGGCATGCGGTTCAAGGTGCTCCTCACCCCCGGCCATTCCGGCGGGAGCGTGTGTTTCCTGACCGACGGGGTGCTCTTCGCCGGCGACCTCATCTTCCGCGGCTCCATCGGGCGGACGGATTTTCCAGGCGGGTCCATGCAGACGCTGCTGCGCTCGGTGAAGGAGAAGGTCTTCACCCTCCCCAGCGACACTCGCATCCTCCCCGGGCACATGGACGCCACCGTGGTGGGCTGGGAGAAGCGGACCAACCCCTTTCTCATGGGCATATGAAGTCCGGGTCTGAAGGAAAATCCCTCCCCGCCGTGTAAGTTATCTCTGTAACGACACGTTGCGCGTCCCACAGGGACGCGGGCTTGAAAAGCGAGGGCGGGAATTGCGCGTAGCAGAAATGAGCCAGCAGAGGCGGATCATCGTATCCCTAGCGATCATCACCGCGCTGGTGGTCTTCGCGCCTTTCGGGTACATGCTCATCGAGGACATGAGCTACTCTGAGGCTCTGTACATGACGGTGATCACCGTTTCCACCGTCGGCTTCAAGGAGGTGAGGCCCCTGTCCACGGCGGGGATGTATTTCACCATCCTGGTCATCGTCATCGGCGTCTTCGACCTCTTCTTCATCATCTCCAGCCTGATCACCTATACCTTCAAGGAGGCCTTCAGAGATACCCTGGGGAGGAGAAGGATGGACCTGAGAATAAGGAAGCTGGAAGGCCACCACATCGTCTGCGGCTACGGCCGCGTGGGAGAGGTGGTGTGCGAGACCCTGGCAAGACACGGCGCCGATTTCGTGGTCATCGAGAAGGACCCCGAGCGCCTCTCCGAGGCCGAAGAGAGGGGATACCTGTTTCTGGAAGGCGACGCCACGGAGACGGAGACCCTGCTGCAGGCGGGGATAAGTAGAGCGAGGGGGATCGTCTGCGCCCTGGAGAGCGACGCCGACAACCTTTTCACCACCCTCACGGCGCGCTCCCTGAACCAGGAGGTGATGATCGTGACCCGCTGCGTGAGCGCCGACTCCGTGGAGAAGCTGCAGTACGCGGGCGCGGACCGGGTGATCTCGCCCTACGCCATCAGCGGCAGGCGCATGGCGAGCTACCTGCTCCGGCCGGGGGTCTTCGACTACTTGGACCTGGTCTCGCACGGGGTCTCCCTCGATTACCGCCTGGAGGAACTCCAGGTGCAGCCCGGAGCGCGCCTCGCCGGCAGGACCATCGGAGAGATGGACATCAAGGCTCGCACCGGGGCCATGATCATCGCCGTGCGCAAGGAGAAGGGGGACAGCTTCAACACCAGCCCCGATAAGGACACCCGCCTGGATGCCGGCGACTTGCTCATAGCCCTGGGGACAGAAAAAGACCTCTCCGTGCTGGAGGAGCTGGCCATCTCCTGAAGGCGGGCCTGGGGTGCCCGGCAGACCACCGTATGTATTATCATGTATTACGAGCTTACAGCGTGCAGGAGGTGGGCCGTTGAGCGACATCGATCTTCTCGCCAGGCTTGCGGGCAAGGCCGCTTCCAGGATAATCCTTCTGGTCATGGACGGCCTCGGGGGGTTGCCCCACCCCGACACCGGCCTCACGGAACTGGAGACGGCGTGCACCCCGAACCTCGACGCGCTGGCGGCTGAATCGGCGTGCGGCCTCATCCACGCCATCGGGCCGGGCATAACGCCCGGAAGCGGGCCCGCGCACATGGCCCTCTTCGGATACGATCCCGTGAGGTTCGAGGTGGGCAGGGGGGTGCTCTCCGCCCTGGGGGTGGGGATGGACCTGGGTCCCGACGACCTGGCGGCGCGGGTGAACTTCTGCACCGTGGAGGGAGGGGTGATCACCGACCGGCGCGCGGGAAGGATCCCCACCGAGACCAACGCCCGCCTTTGCGAGAGACTTTCCGCCATCGCTCTCCCGGGGGTCAAGGTGGTCATCAGGCCGGAGAAGGAGCACCGCGCGGCCCTGGTCTTCACCGCGCCGGGGCTCTCCGACCGCGTCACCGACACCGACCCCCAGAGGACCGGCCTTGCGCCCCTGCCGTGCGAGCCGCTTCCCGACGGGGGAGAGGAGGCCGAGCGCACCGCCTCCATCGTAAACTCCTACCTGGATCAGGCGAGGGAGGTGCTGGCGGACGAACACCCCGCCAACATGATCGTGACGCGCGGCTTCGCCAAGCTCCCCCATATCCCCAGGATGACCGAACTCTACGGCCTGCGCGCGGCGGCCGTCGCCACCTACCCCATGTACCGTGCCGTGGCCAGGCTGGTGGGCATGGAGGTGCTGGACACCGGTCCCTCCTTCGCGGACCAGGTGGGGGCCCTGCGGGAGGCATGGGACGGCTACGACTATTTCTTCGTCCATTACAAGTACACCGACAGCCGGGGGGAGGACGGTGACTTCGATGCCAAGGTGGCGTGCATCGAGGAAGTGGATGCCGAGCTTCCGCGCCTGATGGAGCTGGATCCGGAGGTGCTGGTGGTGACCGGCGACCACTCCACCCCCGCCCTGCTCAAGGGGCACAGCTGGCACCCCTCCCCCCTGCTGCTGCGCTCGCGCCGGGAGAGAAGCGACGGTGTTGAGAGCTTTGGAGAGACGGCGTGCCTGCGCGGATGCCTGGGCGTCTTTTCCGCCGTGGAGCTGCTGCCCCTCATGCTCGCCAACGCTGGGCGCCTGGAGAAGTTCGGCGCCTGATATATCAACGCGACCCCTGAGCCTCGCGACCTCTTCTTTCCGGCCTCGGACTTCACTGCCCGCCGCGCTCCACTGCCCCATCTACTCGCCTATGAGCGAATCGCCGGGTGACAGGAAATCTTTCCTTATCCAGATATCGTTGCTGCCGACATATCTATAATGGATATAATTGGCATCAATATATTCCATGATCACGGGCAGCCTTTCGTGATTGTCCATGTCCGAAGCGCGGTTTGCCCAGTTGTCGTTGGAGTAGAGTATGAATTTGACGGGTTTGTTCTGCAGATCCTCGACCACCTCTTCCTGGTAGAAGTACGGCGCGGCAAGGGCGATCGCCAAAAAGCGTATCGGGCAGGGAACATCCAGCAGATAGTACCAAGACGCCTCGGAGGTGAGGGTCAGGAAACGCTCTCCTTCCTCCAGGTTTTGCTTTATGAATGCCGCGGCTTCCTGATAATCCTCGGGAACGATCACATCGTCATGTACATGCAACGGGAAGTTGGCCTCGATGACCTCACGGTGATAGAGAACCGCCATGGATGAGTTGATGACGAATATGGCCGCGATGAAGGCGGCCGTGAAGCTTCGCAATGGCCCTCCCTCGCCTTGCGCGTAGGAGATCTCTTGCAGGTAACCGGCGAAAAAATATTTCGTAAGCATACAGAACAGGAAGAGATATGAGAATAACGCCGTATAGGACAGATGATTGATGTCCGGACGATGCAGGATGCTTCTCAGGTAAACCACCGAGACAAGCCACATGCCGAGCTCGTCCAGGTGCACGCGCAGAAAAGCGCGGAGTCTCGTGCTGATCCTATCTCCTGCCCCGCGCAAACCCTTGATGGTCATGAGAACGAACCAGAAAGTGCCCAGCGCCGTGGGTAGCAGGAACTTCGCGTGACTCTTCGTAAGGATCCGACCGTCGAGCAGCGCATAATACCTGGGAAGCGTAAGAAACGCAAATCTGACAAACTCGACGAAGCCGTCCCTGATCACCATGCCGATCAAGGCAAGACCGAGAAAAACACCCAACCCGGAGCAGAACAGCATCTTTCGGCCGTATGCGGTGTTTCGAAAGAACAAGAAGTAGAGGGAGGGAAAGAGCAGGGCATATATGATTGTGAGGTAGGCCCCCCGGTCAACCGAATAGACGAGCGAGGCGAAAGGGACGAAAGAGAACAAGAATGCCGCCAGCCAGAGCCTGGTTGGACGGACAAGGCGACCCATGACATGACCGTGCAACGCCGTCAGTGAAAGAAGCCACGTAAACGTGGTTATGTCCCGCGGCAGGACGTTCAAAGAACGGGTAAACGTGTCGATTTCGAGCTTCGAGAGCGCAAAGAGGTAGATGGCCAGAAAGGCGGCGGGGAGGATGAACCCATAAGCCCGGCGCCGTAAGGAATGACAGAAGAAGAAGAGCGAGAACCCGAGAAGGACCACCTTGGAGGCAATACCTAGAGCCGTTTCGCCGGTGATCGGGAAAAGGGGCCGCAGGGTGGCGAAGAGAAGGGCGAAGGTCAACAGCGACAGGACGAGGTTGTTTCTTTGCATACGCAGAACAAGCAGGCCCATCAGGGCATAGGTCACGATCTTGAGGATCGATTCCAGGGTGCGGGACGCGCCTATGGACCGGCCGAACATCTTGAACGCCAATACCGACCTCAGGGGGTCCTGCACCATCCCGTGCACCATGACGAATCCCTTGTATGGAACCTGTCCATGCATATACGAGACGGCCGTGCCGAGCGTTTCGCCATCGTGGACGGGATCGAAAGCCCCCAGATAGAAAGGAGTGCGTATCGACAAAGCCGCGAGTATGAAAATACCGATCAACAGGCATGCCCAGAAAAAGCCCCAGATCGAATCGCAAACACCGGACTCCTCGACTCTCGCCTCCGCCGTCTTACCGGCGAAGAGAAATCCGTTTATCCTCCGGTTTCTCAACAAGAAGAGCAGTAACAGCAGCGCTGACGGCAGGAAGACCATGGTGGCAAGCCTGAGCGTATTGCTGCTCGGGTTATACCGTTGTCTTGGAAGCGCCCCGTTTACCGACCAGGGATTGCTGAAAGGAAGGCGTATCTTATCCCAAAAGATCAGGCTTATGATCACACCTGCCGCGAATACCGCCGCCAGCGCCAGGTGCCTGAGGGAAGAAGTCTTCGCGATCGCCCTCAGGAAACCGCTATTCCCCTTCGTAGAGCAAGGCCTCATCGATCTGCCCTTCCATCAGAGCAAATACGCCGGCACCAACGCTCCCTTAAGATCGACCGCCTTTTTCAATGGGTTCGCCCGAGGACGACCTAAACCTCCATGTTTTTCCCTGGAACCCCAACCCAATATAAGGAGAGAAAAGAGGCCGGTGTCAAACAGCAGGACCTCATCTCGGCCTTGCTTATCAGTCCATGGCTTCTGTCAGTTCAAGCAGCAAAAGAGAGTTGCCGGAAAAGAGTGTCAGCTAGCCGATCTCGGATCCTCAGCCATTCTGCAGATCGATCCGAAGATCATGGTATTCAATTCAAGGCCGAGGACCTGGCCCCGTTATCCTTGCCGCGCAGACCTTGAGCTCGGGGATCTTGGCCACCGGGTCCAGGGCGGCGTTGGTGAGCAGGTTGGCCGCCGCCTCCGCGAAGTGGAAGGGCATGAAGATGATCCCCTTGCCCACCCTCTCCGTCACCCTGGCGTCCACCTCCACGCTGCCCCGCCGCGAGGAGACGGTTACTAGGTCCCCGTCGCGGATGCCCAGCTCCGCCGCGTCGGCGGGGTTCACCTCCACGAAGGCGCGGTCTATCTCCCGCACCAGGGAGGGCGAGCGTCTGGTCATGGTGCCGGTATGGTAATGGAAGATGAGGCGACCGGTGGTGAGCACCAGGGGGTATTCCGCGTCGGGCATCTCCGCCGGCTCGCGGAACTCGCAGGGGGTGAATCTTCCCTTCCCGATGGGAAACGAGTCCACGTGCAGGATGGGGGTCCCGGGGTGGTCCTCGGCCGGGCAGGGCCACTGCAGCCCCCTCGTCCCCAGGCGCGCGTAGGTCATGCCGGCGTAAGAGGGCGTTACCTTGCGGATCTCCTCGAAGACCTCCTCGGGGGAGGAGAACTCGAAGCCCGCGGCGCCCATCCTGCGGGCGATCTCGCATATGATCTCCCAATCCGCCCGGGCCTCTCCCACAGGGGCGATGGCCTTCCGGATGCGCTGCACCCTACGCTCGGTGTTGGTGAAGGTGCCGTCCTTCTCGGCGAAGGATGCCGCCGGAAGCACCACGTGGGCGAGCTCGGCCGTCTCGTTCTCCATGATGTCCGACACCACGAGGAAATCGAGCTTCTCCAAGGCCTCACGCACGTGGTTGATGTCGGGGTCGGAGACCATGGGGTTTTCGCCCATGACGAAGAGCGCGCGCAGACCGCCCTCCGCCGCCCGCCCGGTCATCTCCACCACGGTAAGCCCCGGCTGCCTGGAAAGCCCTTCCACTCCCCAGGCCGCCTCGAACTTGGCCGCCACCTCCTCGTCGTTGACCCGCTGGTAGCCGGGATAGACGTTGGGAAGGCCGCCCATGTCGCAGGCGCCCTGCACGTTGTTCTGTCCGCGCAGGGGGTTCACGCCGCTTCCCGGCTTGCCGATGTTGCCCGTGAGCAGGGCCAGGTCGGCCAGGGCGAGGACGTTGTCGGTGCCGGTGGTGTGCTGGGTTATGCCCATACAGTAGACGATGGAGGCCCGCTCCGCCCCCGCGTAGAGGCGAGCCGCCGCCGCCAGGTCCGCCGCGGGGATGCCCGTGAGCTGCTCCACCCTCTCGGGAGTGTATTCAGCCACTGCCTTCTTGAACTCCTCGAAGCCCTCGGTGCGCGCGGCGATGAACTCCCGGTCCTCGAGCCCCTCGGATACGATCACGTTGGCCAGGCCGTTGATGTACGCCACGTCGCTCCCCGGCCTGGGGCGCAGGTATATCTCCGCGAACTCGCTGAGGTGGATGGCGCGGGGGTCGATGACGATGAGTTTTGCCCCCTTGCGCGCCGCCGCCAGTATCTTTTCCCCGATGATGGGATGCTGCTCGGTGGTGTTGGACCCCACCACCAGGATGACCTCGGCCTCCTCCAGCTCTCCGATGGAGTTGGTCATGGCCCCGCTGCCGAAAGCTGTCGCCAGACCGGCGACGGTGGGGCTGTGTCATAAACGTGCGCAGTGGTCCACGTTGTTGGTGCCGACCACCGCGCGCGCCAGCTTCTGCAGCAGGTAGTTCTCCTCGTTGGTGCAGCGGGCAGAGGCGAAAAAGCCCAGCGCGTCGGGTCCGTGCTCCTTCGCCGCCTTCGCAAGCCCCTCGGCCACCGCCGCCAGGGCGGTATCCCAGTCCGCTTCCACCAGCTTCCCGTCTCTGCGCACCATGGGCCTGGTCAGGCGGCGCTCGCTGTGCACGAACTCGTGCGCATTCCAGCCCTTGATGCAGAGGGACCCCCTGGAGACGGGATGGTCCTTCTGGGGAAGGGTGCCCACCAACCTCCCGCCCCTCACCTCGAGCAGCACCCCGCAACCCGTCCCGCAGTACGCGCAGGTCGAGGGGACCGCGCGGTAGCTCAAGCCCTTGCCGTTCTCGCCCATGTCCTCACTCCCGTTCCAACTTCTCGATATCCTGCTCGCTGCCCAGGAAACTCAGGGGGCTCCTCTCCTCCGCGCTCTCCCCGGCGCGGTAGCCCAGCTTCTCCTCCATGATCTCCTGCATCTTGCGATAGAGGGAGCGCAGGGGGATCTCCGCCGGGCAGGCCTCCTCGCACAGGCCGCAGTCGATGCACCTCCCGGCCATGTCCAGGGCGCGGATGATATGGAAGGAGGGGAACTCCGGCGGGATGACCCCGGGTTCCACCAGGTGGGGGTTCTCCAGGGAGCAGTCCTTGCAGAAGCACATGGGGCAGATGTTGCGGCAGCCGTAGCACTTGATGCAGCGCGCGAACTGCTCCTTCCACCACTCCAGCCTCTCGGCATCGGAGAGCGCCTCCACCCTCAAGATGACCTCGCGACCCGGCGCCGCCTCCGCCTTCTCTCCCAGGGCGACCTCGGAGGGATAGGGGCGGGGGCAGCCGCACCTCTCCGCCTCTTCGGCGCTGCAGGCCACTCCCACCAGCACCAGGCGGTCGAGGTCCACCTGCTCCAACTTGGAGAGCTCGACGAGTGCCCGCTCATCGCAGCCGCGCACCAGCACCGCGAACCTTCCCTCGGGGTATTCCCGCAGCAGCTCCATGAGTATCTTCCCCAGGGGGTAGCGCGCCTCGCCCACCGCCGCCTGCTCCAGGTCGGGGGATTCGGGGTCGGTGATGAGCGCCGGGAGCAGCGTCCCGTCCTCCTCCCTCAAGCAGAGGAAGGCGTCGACACCTTCCTTCAGCTTCTCCCTTACCAGTGACTTGAGGTCACTCATGCCCCCACCTCCGCCTTCTTCCTGCGCAGCGGCGAAGGCCCCAGCGCCCTTATCTCCTCGGTGAAGGAGCGGATGACCTCGGCGTACTTCTCGCCCTCCGCCGCCGAGACCCACTCCAAGCGTAGCCTGCCCTCCTCCAGCCCCAGGAACTTCAATGCCTCCCTTAGCACCTGGAAGCGTTTGGCGGTCATGTAGTTGCCCTTGAGGTAGTGGCAGTCCCCGATATGGCAGCCGGCGATGAGCACCCCGTCCATGCCCTCCTGGAAGGCCTTGACGACGAAATAGGGCGAGATGGTGCCGGTGCACATCACCCTCACGTCCAACACGTTGGCGGGGTACTGCAGGCGCGAGACCCCCGCAAGGTCCGCCCCGGCGTACGAGCACCAGTTGCAGAGAAAGGCGAGTATGCGGATCTCCTCTTCTTCCCTTGCCTTGCTCTCCTCGGCCACGGAACCCACCTCCTCGCTCTCAATCCCGCCAGGCGGACGCCGCCGCCTCGATCTGCTCGAATATCTGGTCGGCGCGGAAGCCCTGCAGGCGGCTGGCGCCCGCCGTGCAGGCCGCGGTGCAGGTTCCGCAGCCCTTGCACAGCGAGGAGTTCACCACCGCTACCCTCCGCTCCGCGTCGTAGGTCACGGCCTCGAAGGGACAGAGCTCCACGCAGATGCGGCACCCCGAGCACCTCTCGGCGTCCACCACCGCCACCACGCCCTCGGTGACTATCTTCTCCTTGCTCAACACCGACTCCGCGCGCGCTGCCGCCGCCGCCGCCTGGGCCACCGACTCCTCAACGGACTTGGGGGCATGGGCCAGCCCGCACACGAAGACCCCGTCGGTGGCGAAATCCACCGGCCGCAGCTTCATGTGCGCCTCCAGGAAGAAGCCCTCGGCGTTGCGGGGCACCTTGAGCATGGGCGCGAGCTCGGCGTTGTCGGGGTTGGCGGTGACGCCCACCGAGAGCGCCACCAGGTCGGCGTTGAGGACCACCGTCTCCCCTCCCAGGTTGGCGTCGGGCACCCTCACCTGCAGCGTGCCCGCCACCTCGCGCACCTCGGGACGCACCACGTCATCGAAGCGGATGAAGACCACGCCCGCCTCCCGCGCCTCCCGGTAGAGGTCCTCGCGGAACCCGTAGGTGCGGATGTCGCGGTAGAGCACGAAGACCTCGGTGGAGGGGCTCAGCTCCTTGAGGGCCAGGGCGTTCTTCACCGCCTCGGTGCAGCACACCTTGGAACAGTACGGGCGCTCCTCCTCCCGCGAGCCCACGCACTGGATCATCACCACCCGCCCCGTGCGCCGCAGAGACTCGTTTTTTTGCGCGATGCGCTCCTCCAGCTCCCACTGGGTGAGTACGCGAGGGCTCTCGCCGTACAGGTATTCCGAGGGCCGGTACTGCCCTCCCCCCGTGGCCACGATCACCGCGCCGTGCTCGAGCAGGGTCTCCCTGCCCTCGCCGTCCCGGATGAGGGTCTTGAACTGGCCCACGAATCCTCCCACGTCCACCACCCGGTGGCCCTTTAACACGGTGATGAGCTCCTCGCGTTCCACCGCATCCACCAGCCCGCGCAGGTACTCCTGTACGTCTTTTCCGTCGCGGTTGAAACGGATGTTGCGCGCCAGGCCTCCCAGCTCCGCTTCCTTCTCCACCAGGTAGACCTGGAACCCGGAGCGGGCCAGGTTGAGGGCGGCGTTCATCCCCGCCACCCCGCCGCCGATGACCAGGCCGCGCGGCACGACCCCGCTCTCGCCCTCCGCCAGGGGCTCCAGACGGCGCGCCTTCTCCACCGCCATCTTCACCAGGTATTTGGCCTTGCGGGTGGCGTTCTCCGGCTCCTTCATGTGCACCCAGGAACAGTGCTCCCTGATGTTGGCCATCTCGAAGAGATATTTGTTCACCCCCGCCGACCGCAGGGTCTCTCGGAAGAGGGGCTGGTGGGTGCGGGGGGTGCATGATGCCACCACCAGGCGGTTGAGCCCGTGCTCATCCACCACCTGCCTTATCCATTCCTGGGCGTCCTGGGAACATGCGTAGAGGCGCTCCTCCGCGAACACCACGCCGGGGAGGCCGCGCGCGTATTCCACCACCGCCGGCACGTCCACGAAGCCCCCGATGTTGGAGCCGCAGCGGCAGATGATGGCTCCCACGCGCGGCTCCTCGCCGCTGACGTCCCTTTCCGGCGGATGCTCGCGGCGCGTGAGCAGGCTCCCCCTCGCCCCGTGCAGGGCCTGGGAGGCGATGCCCGCCGCGGCGGTGGCCTGGGTGACGGTGTCCGGGATGTCCTTGGGCTCCTGGGCCGCCCCGCATACCAGTACCCCCGGCCGAGAGGAGAGCACGGGGAGGAAGGAATCGGCCTCCGCGAAGCCGTAGCCGTTGACCTCCAGTCCCAGTCCCTCCCGGAGCCCGCATGGCGCCTCCAGCCCTATGGACAGCACCACCAGGTCGAACTCCTCCTCGCGCGTGCATCCCTCCTCGTCGGCGTAGCGCAGGAGGAGGTTTCTGGTACGCTGGCGCTCACGGATCCCCGAGACGAGGCCGCGCACGTAGCGAACACCCGACCTCTCCCCGGCGTTGACGTAATACTTCTCGAAGTCCTTGCCGTAGGCGCGCATATCGATGAAGAAGATGGTGGGCTCGATGGTGGGCAGGTGCTCCTTGGCGATGAGGGCCTGCTTGGTGGCGTACATGCAGCATACGCTGGAGCAGTAGCCGTTGCCCACCGTGACGTCGCGGGAGCCCACGCACTGGATGAAGGCGAGCTTTTTCACCTCCCGACCGTCGGAGGGGCGCGTCACGTGACCCTGGGTGGGGCCGTTGGCCCCCAGGATGCGCTCGAACTCCAGCGAGGTCACGACGTTCTCATACACCCCGTAGCCGTATTCCGTCTTGCGGGCGGCATCGAAGGGCCTGTATCCCTGCGCGGCGATGACCATGCCCACGCGGTAGACCTCCTCGCGCTCCTTCTGCTCGAAATCGATGGCTCCCGCCTGGCAGACCTTGGCACAGTTGCCGCATTTTCCCTTCGTCAGCATGCGGCAGACCTCGCCCTCGATGACCGCCGCCCCCGGCACCGCCTGAGGGAAGGGTACGCGGATGCAGCGCGTCTGGTTGAGGTCGGCGTTGTAGGGGTCGGGGATCTTTACCGGGCACTTGGCGGTGCAGTCGCCGCACCCGGTACATCTATCGATATCGACGTAACGGGGGCGGATGCGCAGCCGCACGCTCATGTCTCCCGGCTCCCCTTCGACGGAGAGCACGTCCGCCATGGTGATGACCTCGATGTTGATGTTGGAGGCCACCTCCACCATCTTGGGGGAGAGGATGCACATGGAGCATTCGTTGGTGGGAAAGGTCTTGTCCAGCATGCCCATGACCCCGCCGATGGAGGGGGACGAGTCCACGAGATAGACCCTGTACCCCAGGTCGGCCAGCTCCAAGGAGGCCTGGATGCCCCCCACGCCGCCCCCCACAACCATCACCGCGCCCACCGGGCCTTCGAGTGCCGGGCCGCCGTTTCCGGGCGTGCCGCTCTTTTCGACTGCCTTTCCGTGTCGGTCATTCCCTGTTTTCGTCGCCTGTTCCATCTTCTCGGGGGTCTTCTTGTTCCCGGCGGCCTTGACCTCGGCGGCCGATTTCTTCTCCCCGGCGGCCTTCCTTCCGCCACCGGTCGTCCTCTCCCTGTTCCCGGCGGCCTTTTTCTCTGTGTTGCTCTTTCTCTCCACGGATCCCATGCCTGTATCCTCCGCGCCCTTCGTACGCGCCGCGCCTTTCTTCCCGCTTTTCTCTTTCTCCGCCATCTCCGGCCTCCTACGCCAAGCCCTTCGCGTATAGCAGCGGCCGCGGGTCCACCAGGTGTTTGGCGAACCACTCCTCCGTCCCTTTCATGCCCAGTGCGAGGGCCATGAGCTCGGTGAAGAAGAACACCGGCAGGTCGTGTTCCAGACGGAAGAACAGCCTGCCCTCCCGCTGGCGCATCTCCAGGTTGGCCAGGCACATGGGACAGGCCACCACGATGCAGTTGGCGTCCGCTTCCTCCGCCGCCTCGAAAAGGCGGTTGACCAGCTTCACCACGATGTCGGTCCTGGTCAGCGAAAGACTGCCCCCGCAGCAGTCCGTCTTGTAGGACCACTTTCTCACCTCGGCGCCCATGGCCGAGAGCAGGTCGTCCATGAGGCGCGGGTTGTCGGGATCGTCGTTGGAGATCATGCCCCGCGGGCGCACCATGAGGCAGCCGTAATAGGATACGGGCCTCAACCCCTCCAGGGGCCTGGCTACCTTTTCCTTCAGCGCCTCCAGGCCCACTTCCTCGGCGATGACGTCCAGGAGGTGGACGATCCTGCCCTCGAAACGGGGATCGGAGCCCACGATGCGCTCCACCTGCGCTGCCGTGGAAGGGTCTTCCAGGATCTCCTTCTGGGCCTTCTTGAGGTTGTGGTAGCAGGCGGCGCAGACCACCACCAGGTCACCGCCCCGCTGCCTGGCCTTGGCCAGGTCGCGCCCGGGAAGGGAGAGGGCCAGCAAGTGGTTGGTCATGTGCGCCGAGGAGGCGCCGCAGCAGTTCCAGTCCGGCAGGGTCTCGAGCTTGAACCCCAGCCTCTCCGAGACCTTGAGGGCGGACTCCCCGTATTCCTCCGCCGAGGAGAGCTGGGAACATCCCGGATAAAAACTGTAGGTCTTCATACGGCCCTCCCTTTCGCCGTCTGCGGGCTTAAATTGCCGTGCGGGTCCACCGGGCTCGCATACCTCCCGCCCCGCTCGCCCTCTCCCGCCTTACGGTTAGTGTCTACCGCCTCGCCGGCACCGCTTATCCCGGATGCGGAAAAAGCCCCGGGGGAATACCGCCGCCCGGCCCTCATGACTTCGTCTCCTTGAAGATGCGCCGGACCTCGCGGTTGCCCCTGACCACGCTGGGGATGAGCTTGATCTTTCCTTTCTTGAGCATCTCCACCGCCAGCCCGATGTCGCTCAAGAGGTCCCCCGATAAGCTCTTGTACGCCCCCATGAGCACGGGCTCGCTGATGCGCCCCGTGGCCTGGATGTTGCCCAGGAAACAGCGGTGGAAGAGGGGTATGTTGCGCTCCGCGGGCTTCACGCCCTCCTCCAGCGCCATGGCTCTGAGGGTATCCATCACCCGCGCCACGTCGATGTCGTTGGGGCAGCGCGCGGTGCAGGTCTCGCAGGAGGCGCAGATCCAGATGGTATGGGACGCGAGCAACCTCTCCTTCTGCCCGTACTGCGCCAGCTTCATCACCTGGTGGGGGAGGATATCCATGGCGAAGTTGAATAGGCAGCCCGTGCTGCACTTCCCGCACTGGAAACACAGGCGCGGCTTCTCCCCGCTGCGCCTCTCGATCTCCCGCTCCAGTCCCGTGTCCAGGGTGTTGATCATTCCAGCACCTCCCATCCTACGGCGGAGACCCTCCCGGCTCTCGTCCATCTGCCGAAACCGGGAGGCGGTCATGGGTCACCGACATGCCTTACCCGTGCTCAACAGCTTCCTCTCTCGTCTCCACCGACTCCTCTTTTCCGACCTCCTCTTCACGACCGCTGCCACCGTCTTGTGGACGAAACGCCGTCCGAGACGCACAAGACGGAAAGATTCTATGCCCGCTGTGGGCCATCCGCCATAATCCATATCATCCGATAACGTATAAACCCGCACTTCAAATACCTACACGGGTTTTCGGGTGGCGTTACCCCTTCCATCTTTTAATATCACATTTGACTATTAAGTTCTAGTTAATGTCCGTTAACCTAATGCACCTCAATTGTAACCCTTTTCCGCGCCGCCATCCAGTACCCGCCCATCCAGTACCCGCCGAAAGATCGCGAGATGTTTGCGGGCTCCTTGGAGGCCGCAGGCAAAGCCCGGTTTTTCACTCACCGGGGGCATGCCGCCCCGCCGGTCACATCTCCCTTTTTTGCCACGCGAAATGATCGTCTCTTCCCGCCTCCCTCTCGGAGATATCTCGCCCCGGCAGAGGTGTTTTCCGTCAGTCCGCCCGTGGAACGTGGCGCGTGGCCGCCTCGCGAGGGTTTACCGCACGGCCAGATCTGCCGCGCCGGAAGCATGTCCGAGCAGGATGGAGGTCGGGACCTGGGAGAGGCGGGGAGCTTTTCTTCATTCCACCATCCAGAGGAGGTTTTCCGTCTCCTCCTCCGCGCCCGCGGCCCTGAGGAGGTAGGCCGCCAGCTGGGTGGCGAGTATCTTCAGGTCGTCGGTATTGAGATAACGCGAGCAGCAGCGGTCGAACAGCACCCGACAGTCGGCCGGGAACTCCTCGTCCCCACGGTGTAGGACCACCAGCAGCGGCACGCGTGGAAAGGCGCGGAAGACGAAGGACTCGTCGCCGTAATCCGCCCTCGCCCCCGCCAGCGGGGCGGCGGCGGCGGTGAGGGCGCCCGTGCTGTGCCCGAACACCCTGGCCAGGGGCTGCTCCACGGTGGGCACCAGGGTGGCGGCGTAGAACTTCCCTCCCGGAAGGTCGCGATAGGCTACCCACTCCCCCGTCTCCTCCGCGCCGCATGAGAGCTTGACATACCGCAATGCCAGCACCCGTAGGGAGAAGCTGTCTATTTCTTCGGGCACCTTCACGCGCCCTTCCGGCATCGCGACCTCGATCTCACGCCCGAAGGAAGGGATGACCAGCCTGAGTCCGCCCTCCGGGGTCTCCTGGGCGGAGAAGAGTCCCAGGCGGGCCTGCGCCCGAAGGTCAAGCCCCCTGATCTCATCGACGGCCCTCTCCAGGGTCGCCCTCTCACGTTCAACCGGGTCGGTCATGGGTCAAATATCCTCCGCTCCCCGCGCGGGTGCGCCCCTCTACAGTCGCCCCGATAACGGCGGGCAACGCCGTGTTAAGCGTAATCCACCCCACCCCGAGCGGTTTCCCTAAGCACCTACCGTTTTTCGGCTGCCGAACGCTCCACATCCGGTAGGCTGAAGGCGGTGTCGTTCTTAGGCTTGCGTGAGATCGCCTGCTTCGAGTACCTGCCCCGCCCGTTCCAGAAGTCGGGCACCAGCATGCGGGAATCCTTCATACGCCACCTCGCTCGTCATCAACCGTCTTTATAACATCAGTTTAATATAGTTTACTATACATTACAATAATTACTTTTCTTTATAATAATCAACATATCTTTTCCGGTATCCGTTCCTCCAGGACCTTCCTCAGATCGGGCAAACCGCACCATCTCCTGCCCCGGGGAGAAATGTCCGTTCACCTATCTCCGCCATCGTCCATACCCTCTTGCCGCTGCCGCGCATTTTCGCGAACGCGCCACACGCCGGCGACTCGCCGCCGTTGGCCGGTTGTAACTGCCCCCGACCGGCCGTGACCGTTATGGTCCCGACGCCGCCCCGGGACACCGACGCCGCGTTCTCTCGCTTAACGACGCGGTTTTTATTCTCTCACCTCCCGGAGACGTGAGGGCGATATCGGTGCCGGTTCGCGGGCATCCCTTCATCCGCGCGCGGGCGCCGTTCCCAATCCGCGACCCACCTTATGCACAGGCCGTTCTCTCGGGGGCAAGCCTTCTTATATATCCGGGTATCGCCGACGTGAGCCGCATTGCGGGCGCCGCAACCACACGGGGGGGACACTATACATTGTGTATTGAAAGCTATTTTCAGAGCAGGGTTCAAGGAACGCCTTCGCCTTGCCGTTCTTATGGAGGAGCGGTTAAGTGGCGGCGGCGGGACGACGGCGGCGCGGCCCCCAGGCCGGCACGACAGCTTTGGCAAGTGGACCTGGCTCTCTCCCCGGAGGTGCGGTGAGAGATGTTCGGAAAAGTCTATTACACCGTGGTGGCCTTTCTCTTCGGGCTGGTGGTCGGGAGCTTCGACAACGTGGCCATCTACCGCATCCCCGAAAAGATCTCCCTGTGGTCGCCCCGCTCCTTCTGCCCCTCCTGCGGCACCACCATAGCCTGGTATGACAACATCCCCCTGGTGAGCTTCCTGGTGCTCCGGCGCAGGTGCCGCCGCTGCGGCGCCCTCATCTCCTGGCGCTATCCCGCGGTGGAACTCTTAAGCGGCCTGCTCTTCGCGGCGGTCTACGTCGGGGTGGGTTTCCAGTGGACGGCGGAGTTGCTGCCGTATCTCTTCATGGTAACGGTGCTCGTCATCGTCTCCGCCATCGACCTGCGGCTGCAGATCATCCCCAACCGGGTCATGTACCCCGCCATCCCCGCGGCGCTGGCGGCCATGGGCGCGGTGGCGCTGGCGAGGGGGGACTATCATATAATCATCGACAGCCTGATAGGCATGGTCGTCATCTCGGTGCCCTGGGGGCTGGCGGCTCTGCTCTACCCCAAAGGCTTCGGGATGGGGGACGCCAAGCTGGCCGCCTTCACCGGAGCCATCCTGGGATGGCGGGCGGAGGTGGTGGGCTTCTTCATCGGCGTGGCGCTGGGCGCCCTCGCGGGTATCGCGCTGATGGTCGCGGGCAGGAAGGGCCGCAAGTCGCGCATCCCCTTCGGCCCTTTCCTGGCCGCCGGGTCGGTCATCGCCCTCTTCTGGGGCCAAAAGATATGGGATCTCTATACCGGGCTGCTGTAGAACGAGGAGGAACGGCAGGATGACGGAAGGATGGCAGTTCACGCGCGATATCGCCCTGAGAACCAGGCCCGGGGAAGAAGGGCGGCTGGTCATCGCCGCGTCGCTGAGGGATCACCGGCTGGGCGAGCCCATCCACTACATCGACGTGGAGGCGGAGGTGGGCATCGCGGACGGGACCATCCACCGCATACGGGGAGAGATGCCCCACATCCCGCATGAGGACTGCCGGCTGGCGCTCAGGCGCCTGGACCTCCTGGTGGGTGAGCGCATCATACCGGGGTTCTCGGACCTGGTAAGGGGCGTGGTGGGCTCCAGCGAGGGGTGCACCCACCTCGCGGTGCTGGTCATGAACCTCGGCAACGTGAGCGTGCAGGGGCGGGCCGCTTTCGCCCACGCCATGCTGGGAGAGGGGGAGGCGCGCCGCATGATAGCGGCGCAGGCGGAGGAACTCGGCCTTCCCGGAAGCTGCATCACCTGGCGCGAGGACGGCCCTATCATGAGCAGGTTACAGGATGCGCAGGGGGGCCTTGAGGCTTGAGGGCTCTTTGCAATGGGGATGACCTTCTTCGGGGAGTCTTTTCTCGCATGAACAGGGTATCTGTAAGATCAAGCTGTATTTTGCTGGGAAGAACCGGAAAAAGCCCTGACGGCGAGGGGTATTCGTCCGCGCTCAGACCTTTTGGTCGGATTCATTCTCCGGCAACGCTCTCGCGGATAGACGGCGAAAGCGATGGCCCCGCGTTCCTCGATCCGGAGGGTCGCCGCGTTCTAACCGGTTTATGGTTCCGTTATGATCGACAACGATCATGGGGCTGATGGCCTTGAAACCGAAGCTCATGCCATTCATTGGAAGAGAATCCGCCCTCGTCCTCCTCTTCTTCCTCCTCCTGGCGGTGGTCTTCACCTGGCCCCTCGCCCTCCATCTCCACGACGGCATCCTGGGGGGACACGGAGACCCCCTCCTCAACACCTGGATCCTTTCCTGGGATGCACGGACGGCGTTCACCCACCCCACCGGGCTGTTCCAGGCGAACATCATCTATCCCTCGCGAGACGTCCTCGCCTACTCGGAACACCTCATCACCCTCGGCGTGGCCGCGGCTCCCATCTATTACCTGAGCGGTAACCCTTTGCTCGCTTACAATCTCGTCCTGCTCCTGGGCCTCGTTTTCACCGCCTTCGCGGCTTACCTGCTCGCCAGGGAGCTCACCGGCAGCAGGTGGGGGGCGGTTGCCGCGGGGGTGTTTTTCGCCTTCTGTCCCTACAAGATAAGCAAGCTCGGACATATCCACATCCTGCTGGCCCCCTTCATGCCCTTGATGCTCCTCTACCTTTACCGCTACCTGGGCAAGGGCGGACGGAGGAACCTCGTCCTCTTCGGCCTCTTCCTGCTCCTGCAGTCCCTCTGCAGCTGGCACTACCTGGTATTCTGCTCTCTTTCCGCCGGGCTGCTCTGGCTCTGGTTCGCCCTCCTCTCCCGCAGGCGCTCCCTTCTGCCGCGCCTGGGATATGCGCTGGCCGCGATGCTGGCGGCCCTGGCGCTCACCCTGCCCTTCGCCCTTCCCTACCTCAGGGCGCACGCACGCCTCCCCGATTTCGAGAGGACCCTGCGGGAGGCCGAATACTATTCCGCCTCCCTCTCCGATTACCTGCGAGTCCCCCGGGAAAACCTCCTCTACGGACATGCGCCGGCGCCGTTCAGCAAGGGGGATGTGATGCCGGAAGGAGTGTTGTTCCCCGGCATCACCACCATCGCCCTCGCCCTCGCGGGCCTTTTCATACGCCGCCGAGAGGATGACTACCTGCCCGCCTTCGACCCCTGGAACTTCCGCTACGGCGCGCTCTACTTCCTCGTCCTCGCGCTGCTCGGATTCCTGCTCTCGTTCGGGCCCAAGATGGGAGGGATCACCAACTACCTCTATACCGTTCCCTTCCACCTGGGCCTGTTCAAGGTCATCAGGGCTCCGGCCCGCTTCTACGTCCTCTGCTCCCTGGGGCTCTCCATGCTGGCGGCCTTCGGGGTGACAAAGGTTTCCCTGCGCGTCTCCGCCCGCACCGGAAGCCCGCGGGCCGGCCGCCTGGCCGCCGCGTTCCTGATGGCCCTGCTGCTCCTGGAATGTCAGACCTTCAACCTCAAGGTGTACCCGGTGCCGACGGGGAAAGAGGTTCCCGAGGTCTACCGGTGGCTCTCCCGGCAGGGCGACGTGCGCATAATCGAGCTCCCGGCCCCCAAGCTCGGAGAGGGAGCATATCGATACGATGCATGGATGATGGGGTATACGCCCGAGGATATCCTGACCAATATGCCCAGGGAGGGCATGCTCGTCTACCTGAGCACCTATCACTGGAAGAAGACCGTGAACGGCTACAGCGGCTACCTGCCCTTCTTCTACCGCCGCATCATGACCGAGATGCAGGCCTTTCCCTCACGGCGCTCCCTCGAACTCCTTGGCGGACTGGATATAGACTACGTGCTCTGGCACTGGGACTGGGTCCCGGAGGAGGAAAGGGACGCCTGCCGCAACCGCCTCGACGCGCAGGACGGGATCTCCAGGGTTGCGGATATCGGCCAGGTGGAGGTCCTGGCAATCGACCGGCCGGCAGGGGCAACCCCGGAGGACCTCGAGTTCGCCCTGGCGGCTCCCGACTCCGCGCCCGCGGAGGAGGGATTCAACATATCTGTCCTGGTGAGAAACACCTCCAGTCTGCCGTACGTTGATTTTCGCGAGGGAGGACAAGATGTCAGGATCAGGATGACCTGCGGTGATGGACTTACCCGTGAAGAGGTCCTACGCGCCCCCCTGCCCTTTTTCCTGCAACCGAACGAGTCGGTAGCTCTGCCCGTTGAAATCGGTATCGCGCTGCCGCCCGGAAACTATTCACTCCAGGTCGAATCAGCCGATGAAGGGGGATACATGTTCTCATTCTCCAGGGAGATCGCCTTGCGAGATCCCTCATCCATGTGCGGCCAGGGCATCCTATCCGGAGCGGTAGGCGCCTTTTTCGGTGAAACGGACAACCTTTACGCCTCTCCCCACCAACTTTTACCCTTGTTGTTGAAGATCGAGAACGGCGGCGATGTTTTCTGGAAGTCGGAATGGACGGAAGAGGAGCTGAGGAAGGGGATCCCCTACGGCCTGGTATTCGTAGGCGCGCAGTGGATGGTCGATGACTCGCCTGCATGGGAAGCTCAAGCCGGCATCCTACCCTGCGACATAGCCCCGGGCCAGTCGATAATCGTTCCGGCGTTGTTAAGGACTCCCGATCTTCCTGGTAGATATACGCTCTTTCTATGCCCCCGGGAAAAGATCGAGGGTTGGTTCGGAGGTTATATCCTCCTGGAGATCGAAGTTCGACCGGAGGCGGAAAGTAGATGAGTCTTCCCTCGTGCCTCAGGATCCCCAACTTTTCCCGCAGGAAGGAATCCACCCTCGTCCTCCTCTTCTTCCTCCTCCTGGCGGTGGTCTTCACCTGGCCCCTCGCCCTCCATCTCCACGACGGCATCCTGGGGGGACACGGAGACCCCCTCCTCAACACCTGGATCCTTTCCTGGGATGCACGGACGGCGTTCACCCACCCCACCGGGCTGTTCCAGGCGAACATCATCTATCCCTCGCGAGACGTCCTCGCCTACTCGGAACACCTCATCACCCTCGGCGTGGCCGCGGCTCCCATCTATTACCTGAGCGGTAACCCTTTGCTCGCTTACAATCTCGTCCTGCTCCTGGGCCTCGTTTTCACCGCCTTCGCGGCTTACCTGCTCGCCAGGGAGCTCACCGGCAGCAGGTGGGGGGCGGTTGCCGCGGGGGTGTTTTTCGCCTTCTGTCCCTACAAGATAAGCAAGCTCGGACATATCCACATCCTGCTGGCCCCCTTCATGCCCTTGATGCTCCTCTACCTTTACCGCTACCTGGGCAAGGGCGGACGGAGGAACCTCGTCCTCTTCGGCCTCTTCCTGCTCCTGCAGTCCCTCTGCAGCTGGCACTACCTGGTATTCTGCTCTCTTTCCGCCGGGCTGCTCTGGCTCTGGTTCGCCCTCCTCTCCCGCAGGCGCTCCCTTCTGCCGCGCCTGGGATATGCGCTGGCCGCGATGCTGGCGGCCCTGGCGCTCACCCTGCCCTTCGCCCTTCCCTACCTCAGGGCGCACGCACGCCTCCCCGATTTCGAGAGGACCCTGCGGGAGGCCGAATACTATTCCGCCTCCCTCTCCGATTACCTGCGAGTCCCCCGGGAAAACCTCCTCTACGGACATGCGCCGGCGCCGTTCAGCAAGGGGGATGTGATGCCGGAAGGAGTGTTGTTCCCCGGCATCACCACCATCGCCCTCGCCCTCGCGGGCCTTTTCATACGCCGCCGAGAGGATGACTACCTGCCCGCCTTCGACCCCTGGAACTTCCGCTACGGCGCGCTCTACTTCCTCGTCCTCGCGCTGCTCGGATTCCTGCTCTCGTTCGGGCCCAAGATGGGAGGGATCACCAACTACCTCTATACCGTTCCCTTCCACCTGGGCCTGTTCAAGGTGGTCCGTTTCTCGGCCCGCTTCTACGTCCTCTGCTCCCTGGGGCTCTCCATGCTGGCGGCCTTCGGGGTGACAAAGGTTTCCCTGCGCGTCTCCGCCCGCACCGGAAGCCCGCGGGCCGGCCGCCTGGCCGCCGCGTTCCTGATGGCCCTGCTGCTCCTGGAATGTCTGACCTTCAACCTCAAGGTGTACCCGGTGCCGACGGGGAACGAGGTTCCCGAGGTCTACCGGTGGCTCTCCCGGCAGGGCGACGTGCGCATAATCGAGCTCCCTGCCCCCAAGCTCGGAGAGGGAGCATATCGATACGATGCATGGATGATGGGGTATACGCCCGAGGATATCCTGACCAATATGCACAGGGAGGGCATGCTCGTCTACCTGAGCACCTATCACTGGAAGAAGACCGTGAACGGCTACAGCGGCTACCTGCCCTTCTTCTACCGCCGCATCATGACCGAGATGCAGGCCTTTCCCTCACGGCGCTCCCTCGAACTCCTTGGTGGACTGGATATAGACTACGTGCTCTGGCACTGGGACTGGGTCCCGGAGGAGGAAAGGGACGCCTGCCGCAACCGCCTCGACGCGCAGGACGGGATCTCCAGGGTTGCAGATATCGGCCAGGTGGAGGTCTTTGGCGTAGCGGGAGCGGCGCCCGCTGGCGACGCATCCCTGGAGGCGGCTATGGCCTGCCCCCGCGCTGTGCCCGGCGGCGAGTCCTTCAACATGTCCTTGATGGTCCGAAACGAAGGAAAAACGTCCTATACCTCGGCGGATGAGGAGCAATACCGTGTGCGTATCTCTTTTTCCGATCCCTCCGGCAAGGTCTTTAGCGAGCAAATACTGCGCTACCGACCGCCGTTCTATCTTGCCATGGGCGAAGAGACGCCTCTCCCTCTCTCTCCGGCCATCCCTCCACCGCCCGGGGAATATAACATCGTCGCAACATGTATGGACGGGCCTCTTGTCGGAAACATCCTGGCAGGAGAGATAGCCGTTCGGGAGCTTGCGGAAATGGCTGGGTCCGGCTCACTTGACGCCTCCCTCGCCCTGGACGGCGACACGCAGCCCCTCAACATACCCGAACCGGACGGGCTTTTCCCGGTCGTGGTGAGGATAAGAAACACCGGCGATAACCTGTGGAGATGCAGGTGGGAAGAAAAAGACCTTCTGGGCAGATGCCCGTTCGGGCTCGTCTACCTCGAGGCCGTGTGGGCCATGGGTGATGCGCGGGCATGGGAAAAAGAGGGGGCGGTGCTGCCCTGCGACGTCGCGCCGGGACAGGAGATCGCTTTCACGGTCCTTGTGCGACCCCCCGACCAGCGGGGTGACTATACTCTTCTGATCAGCGCTTACGACAAGGACGTGGGGAGATTCGGGGAGATCGCGACCTCGGATGTCCGCGTCGCCCCGATATCCGAAGGCGGAGCCCCGTGAGCGTTCTCGCCGGGTTCCCCCTTAAGGCAGCCGGCGCATTATCGGTACTCGCGGACGACGGGCGCGAATACCGGGCGGGACCCTGGGCTCACCGTGGCGGGTACGCCGCGCAGGCGACATCTCGCAGGCTGTCCCTAATCGCGCCGGCCTGAAAGGTCGAATCATAAGAAGGGGTCGCCGGGGACCTTACGGCTTTCCGCGCACAACCCCGAACAGGCCGAGAGAGATACGAGGAGCAGCCCTTAAGACATGTCGATTGCAGCAAGAGCGGAGGAGAAGCGGTCGGACATGGCCGGGATAAGGAGGCCGGGTCCGGAATACGCTCTTGTGCTGCTCCTCTTTCTGGTACTGACCATCATCTTCACCTGGCCCCTGGTGCTGCACCTCCACAACGGGGTACTGGGCGGGCACGGGGACACTCTCCTCAATACCTGGATAATGTCATGGAACGCGCACGCCCTTTTCTCCCATCCCGGCAGCCTCTTCCAGGGAAACATCATCTACCCTTCACGCGATGTGCTCACCTATTCCGAGGTGATGATGGTGGAAAGCCTGTTCGCAGCGCCCGTCTATCACGCCGCCCGAAATCCCGTTCTCGCCTACAACATCGTGCTCGTCCTGGGTTCGGTCCTGGGCGCATTCGGATGCTATCTCCTGATAAAGGAGTTGACCGGCAGCAGGTGGGGCGGTATCGCCGGCGGCGTCTTCTTTGCGCTCTGCCCTTACAAGATGAGCAAGATAGGGCATCTGCAGATCTTTTTCTCCCCTTTCCTTCCCTTCATGATCCTTCACCTCTACAGGTATCTGGAGCATCACCGTACGAGGAACTTGCTCCTCTTCGGGACCTTCTTCCTGCTGCAAGCCCTATCCAGCTGGCACTACCTGGTCTTCTGTTCGCTTTCCGCCGGCTTGCTGTGTTTCTGGTATGCGCTTTTCGCCAGGGACTCCAGGCAATGGTCGCGGCTTGGGTTGGCGGTCCTGGTCATGTTCGTGGCGGTTGCGGCCATGGTTCCTCTGGCCATTCCCTATTTCAGGTCAAATGCGCGCCTGCCGCATTTCGAGCGTACCCTCGATGATTCGGAATACTGGTCCGCTCGCCCCGGTGATTTCCTGAACGTGCTCCCCGAAAACCTGATATACGGATCCGCGCCCGCCTTTTTCACCGAGGGCAATATCCTGGCGGAAAACGTGCTCTATCCCGGGCTGCTGGTGGTTATCCTGGCCCTCGCGGGCATCCTGATCAGAAAGAGGCGGGGCGATGACGCGCGAGTGTTCCAGAGGGACGCGTCGACAATGAAGGGCTATTTCGCCCTGCTCATCTTCGTGAGCGTGATCTTGATGCTGGGCCCACGCGTGGGAGGAGTGAAAAACCCTTTCTACATATTCCTGTACCATCTCGGGCTGCTGAAGTTCATCAGGATGCCTTCCCGTTTTTTCATCAACGCGGTTCTGGGCCTGTCGGTGCTCTGCGGTTACGGGATCGCCAAGATATCCCTCTGGGCAAGGTCCTGGCGCAACAACCTGACCGTGGCTAAAGTCGTCGCGGGCTGCCTTGTGCTTTTCCTGATCCTCGAGATCGCCACCTTCAACCTGACCGTTTACGCCGTACCCGTCTGGGGAGAGGTTCCCGATGTCTACGCCTGGCTGGAAGAGCAGGGCGATGTTCGCATCATCGAGCTCCCCACGCTGCCGCTGGACAATTCCTGCTATGATTTCAGGGTGCTTCCGCTCAATCCCGTCGACCTCCCGAGTTACCTGTTCCGCGAGGGGATGCTGATGTATCTCAGCACCTACCACTGGAAAAAGACCGTCAACGGGTACAGCGGGTATCTCCCGTTCTTTTACAAGCGCATCATGAGCGAGATGCAGGGGTTTCCCTCTCGTCGCACCGTCGACCTGCTGAGCGCGCTGGATATCGACTATGTGATATGGCACTGGAACTGGGTGGACGAAGAGCGCGAAGGCGAGATGCGCGCACGGCTGGAGAGCTGGCAAGGCCTTGAGCGCCGTGAAGACTTCGACCGCATCACCGTGTACGGGGTCGCGAAATCCGGGAAAACCGGCGCGGAAGGGCTGCAGGTCTCCCTACTCGCGCCGCGGGTGATGGTGGAAAAAACGACTTTCAACGCGAGTCTTCTGGTAAGAAACGCGTCCGAATCGGTGTTTGTTTCGACGAAGGAAGAGCGGCAGGAATGTACCGTCTCTTTCGTGGACGAGCGGGGCATGACCGCCCTCGCATACCGCTCGCGGTATCCCGCCCCTTTTTTCTTGGAACCCGGAGAATCGACCGTCCTTCCAATAGAGGCGGGACCCGTACCGGACGAAGGAGTATACGAGCTTGTCCTGCAGACCGGGGACGGCGTACTCCCCTCGGGGGAATACCGTGCCGAGGTGCAAACGCTTCCGCTTGCGGAAGCGGGCGGTTCGGGAAGCATGGCGGGTAACGTCGACCTGGAGGGGCCGGGAAGGATCAGGATACCCGTGCCCGACGGACTGCACCCGGTGAATATCTTGGTGCGGAACCAGGGCGATATCCTGTGGCGCGCTCTCCGGGACGAGGACGACCTCTTGGATCGCCTGCCGTTAGGACTGGTGTCCCTCATGGTCGCATGGGGCATGGACGGAGCCGCGGCCCGGAAAGAGGAGGAGCACATGTTGCCCGGTGACCTCGCCCCGGGAGAGGAGACCCCGGTGCCGATTCTCGTCAGGCCTCCGGATAAGCCCGGAACATATGAGCTCTTTGTCGGACTATACGATGCGGATATCGGGTGGTTCGGAACGCCCCTTACCGTAGAGGTGGAAATAGAGGGATCGAAGGAACTCCGATGAAGAAATATACGACCGTATAGAGATGAAAAAAGCGGTCGGGCAACGAGGAACGTGGATGTCATCACCGTCGGTCAACGGATTGAGAGAGCGGCTCGGGAAGGCCAGGTCAAGCCTCGCGCACAGACTTGACGGATACTACGCCTCCACCCCTCCGTATGCCTTGAACGCATGGGACAGGCTTGCCGGCCTGGCGGTATTCCTGTTTTTTTTCGTGCTATATCTTTACACCTGCGGCCACGGCCCGAATATCGCCGGAGACTCACCGGAGCTCATCGCGGGCACCTACAGCCTCGGGATACTGCACCCTCCAGGGTATCCGCTCTTCACCCTCCTGGGCTACCTGTTTACGCGCCTGCCCTTTGGGAGCATCGCTTTCAGGGTGAATCTCTCCTCCGTTCTCTTTCACTCCCTTACCCTCCTTGTCGTATACCTGTCGGCCCTGAAGATGACCCGCAGCCGGGCCGCTTCCTCCATCGCCACCGCCGTGCTCGGTTTCTCGAGTGTCTTCTGGTTCTATGCCCAGATCGCGGAGGTCTTTCCGCTCAACAGTCTTTTCGTCGCGCTGCTTATATATGTCGCCATTAGGGCCCGCGAGGAATGGCTCCGCGGCAACAGCCGCGGCTGCACGAGAAGGATGGTGCTCCTGGCGGGCCTGGCCGGCCTCAGCCTGACCCACCACCATACCATCATCTTCGTGTTCCCCGCCCTTCTCCTTTTCCTGCCCCGTCAACTTCTCGCCTTATGGCGAAGGCCTTCTCTCCTGGCGGCCTGCATGCTGGCATTCCTCGCCGGGCTCCTGCCGTATCTCTACCTCCCGCTCCGCGCCTCCCAGGAGCCGTTCATGAACTTCCTCAATCCCTCGACCTTCCAGAACTTCAAGGACAGCATCACGAGGGCATATTACGGATCGTCACGATTATGGATCGGTCCCGGGGCCGACCACCGCATAGACCTGGTCTTCTACTTCATCAACGGACTGTATTGGCAGGTACATCTCCTGGGATTGACTTTCGGCGTGTTCGGGATGTTCCATGCAGCAAAAAGGCGTATCGGAGATTTCCTGCCTCTCTTCACCGCCTTTTTTCTGAGCGCGGTCGTTTTCGCTCTCCTTGCCAACGTCAAGGTGCAAAACGCATTTGAGCGTTCGACCATCGAGAGGTTCTTCATCATGCCGACGATCATCCTCTGTTATTTCATCGCCATGGGCTTGAGTGCCGCATCAAAAAAGCTCCGAGAGCTGCTCGACAACCTGGCCTCAGTAAGAGACGACATCAAGAAAGGTCTGGTCCTGGCGCTGGGCATGCTGGTGGTGGCTCTTTTCTGCCTGCCCGCGTCGAAGACCGCCTCCGCGGTCAACCTTAAATATGATCCGGTGGGGGAAGCCTTTATCAAGAACCTCACCGCATCCCTCGAAGACGGCAGCGTCCTGTTCGTTACCGGAGATGTGCCCGTCTTCCTGATGGAATACTACGAGGTGGTGCAAGGGGACGAAAAAGACCTGACCATACTCATCTATCCCTTCCTCGACCAGTCATGGTATTTCTCGCACGTGAGGAAATATGCTTCCCGGATATATTTCCCCACCGTGGAAGAGATCCGGGCGGACATCACCGACGACCCCACAAAAGACACGAGAAGCCTGGTGGCGGAGCGCATAATAAACGGCAATCCCCAGGTTCCCGCTTTCTACATCCTGCATACCCCGGTACTCGACGAATCCCTGGAATTCCAGCCCAGGGGCATCTCCTTCAAACTCGTGCCGAGAGATGCCCCGTTCGACCCGGAGGAGTATTACGAAGGGCAGTTAGCATATTATGGGAGATTTATCGTGGATGGTCTGTCCGATTCCTTCTATACCGGTAACCGGAGGGAGCTCGACCTCCTCGCCCAGATCGCTGCCTACCCTTACGAATTGGGTAAATATCTCGCAGGCAAAGGCGAAAAGGAAAGGGCTTTGTTCTTCTTCTCCTACACTTACCAGTTGTATCCAGCGCCGGAGGTGCTCAAGAGGATGGCGGATACCTATGCGGAGATCTCCATCCCGGAAGAGGCCTACCGGTATCTTGACCTTTACGTAAATTCCGGAACCTACTCGACCATTAATGTCTGGGATGCGCTTATGGACATGGAAGATATGCTGGCCGAGGGCAGGTTTGGTGATGCGCGGTAATGCCATGACCCGTCTTGTCCTGGCGGCACTGTTCCTGGCAGTGCTGCTCCTCTTCACCTACCCTCTATGGAGCACCGGACAGGTACTGTACATGGGCGACATCAGCAACAGCGATATAACCGAGTTGAATCTCCCCGCGCGCTATTTGCTGCACGAAGGACTCCACGGGGCTACCTTTCCCCTCTGGACACAGCGGATCGGGTGCGGCTTCCCGCTCCTGGCCGAAGGTCAGGCCGGCCTGCTCTACCCCTTAAACCTCGCACTTTTTTACGCCTTCAAGCCGGGTTTCGCCTTGAATCTCTCGCTCATCATCAGCCTGTTCCTCGCCCTCGTCTTTTCCTACCTCCTTTTTCGCCAGTACAACCTCGGCAGGGTGGCCTCTTTTTATGCGGCCGTATCCTTTTCCTTTTCCGCATACGTGATGGCAAAACTAAAATTCACGTACATGATCAACTCCTACGCCTGGCTTCCCCTGGCCATCTACGGTATTGAAAGGGCTTTCGCAAGGCGTAACCTGAAGTATTTCCTGTTGACGGCATTTGCGTTCGCGATGCAGATACTCTCGGGAGGAGCGCAGGTGTTCGCCATTTCCTTCTCCGCCGTCCTCGTGATCCTGCTGTGGAGGTCCGCGAGCCTGAAATCCCGGTATCCCGAGATGGATGCCGGCAAAATGGTGCGGTTAACGGTCATGTTCGTTCTGGCCCTTATCGTCTGCCTGGTCATGGGGTTCGGTTTCGCCGCCCCCCAGCTGATACCGCAGATCGCGGGATATCCGCATTTCAACCGCTCCGGGGGAACCGATTTCGCCTGGTCGCTGGGGAAACCCATGCGCCCCCGTAACCTCGTACAGATGTTCTCTCCCTACCAGTATGGAAACCCCGCCTCGGGCACCTATGACCTCGAGTACGATTATTTCTGGGAAAACATAGCATATACGGGGCTGTTGACCATGGTCCTTGCCCTCGCGGCCGTGCTCTTCCTGGCCAGGAAAAGCAGCGAGGTGAGGATGTGGCTCGCGATAGGCGTGTTCTCCCTCCTGATCGCGCTGGGCAACAACACTCCCCTGGCGGAGATACTATGGAGATACGTCCCGGGTTTCAGGATGTTCCGGTTCTGGCAAAGGTTCCTGCTCCTCACGACCATGTCCCTTGCTTTTCTCTCCGGCGCCGCCGTCGACCACGCGTTAAACCGTCTCGGGGACAGCGGGCGCTGGAGAGGCGGTATTTCTGCACTCATCATCCTCACCCTCGTCCTCGACCTGGGATTATTCGCTCACAGACAGGTATCCACCATCGAATCCGACAGGATCCTCGAGGACAATGAACTCGCCACATGGCTCAAGGAAAACCTCGGCGATGAACCGGGTTACCGCATCTCCGTGCTGGGGGAGAGGGATGTATGGGAACAGGCCATACGTGAATCAGGAGGCTGGCTCGGAGACAAAGAGGCTTATTATCAGTTCATGGAGTTGTTGCCTCCGAACCAGAACATCTACTTCGGCATCGACGGGGTGACGCAATACGGCGATTACGGTCTCTATTATCCTAAGGTGCTGGATTCCCTGACCCATTTCATGTACCTGAAAGAAGCGGGCTGGAAGGTAAGATACACTCGAAGTGCCGTGAACGTACTAGCCCTGGAGAGCGTGAAATACCTCCTAACTCCCTTCGAGCTCGGGGTAGAGGGGATCACAAGGGTCAGGACGCTCCAGACCGACATGAAAGGGGTCTCTATAAACGTCTACGAAATTGAAAACCCGATGCCGCGAGCATATATCGCCTCCGATTTCGAGATCGTGGAAAAGAGCCCCTTGCCCATGCAGCAATTGATAGAGACCATGTGGGATGGAAGCCGCGTCAGGGAAAGGGTCATCCTGGAAGAGGAACCGGCAATGCACCATGCCGGGAAAGAGATGGGGGGAGAAGCGCGTTTCGTTTCCTACAGCGACCGCCGCATCGAGCTCGGCGTCGAATCGGAAACAGGGGGCATACTGGTGCTGAACACCGCATATTACCCTGAATGGGAAGTTTATGTCGATGGAGAGAGGCGGCCGCTCCTGAGAACAAACTACGCTTTCATGGGGGTCGAGCTCGAAGCGGGAGGGCACGTGGTGGAGTTCATATACCGTCCGCGGTCTCTGACCTATGGCGTATTCATCCTCGTTGCAGCCCTCGCCCTGGCCGCCCTGCTGCTGCTATATGACCGCAAGACCCGTTTCCTGCATATCGAGATACCCTCGTAAGGTACCAGGGAGGCGTAAACGCGGACGCCATCCCGGAATAGGGGATTGGCCCGGCATGGCTTGAGGAGAAAGACGACGGTGAAGATGATATGGCCAGGATGGTCTGGGCATACAGGACCACCGTCACCCTGCGACCGGTGATCAGTCACGGCGGGATAAGTTCGAGTCCGATGCAAAAATCAAGGAGGGGGAGGAGACTCCCCTCCCCCTCCCGGATCAACAAACTAGATGGTACCGTGATTTGAGCAGCTCGGGCTCGCCGGCGCAGTCCCGCTATGCCAATCGATACTATTGGGGTTGGATTCATAAACGGAGCCATTCTGCGGACACGTCGGGGTCTTCTCGATGTATGCAGGAACCAGATCTCCTATGGCCTGCGGATAATGCCCGTCGTTGCTGGCAGCATAGATGTTGGACGCGGACTTGATGGTTTTCATGTTGGACTGGCAAGTCCTCTTCTCCGCGCTGCCGCGAGCTGCCAGGAATACCGGCACTGCGATACCCACCAGGATACCGATGATGAGGATAACGATCATCAACTCGATGAGGGTGAAGCCTTCCTGCCTGTGCATTCTCTCACCTCCTTTCCTCTGGATATATAACAAATGCCTCCCACCGAAACATCTCGTCTCTTAGCTCCCACCTCCCTCCTTCGTAGCCGCAGACTCGTATCTATATTTGATTTTCGGCATTTTCGCCTTAATACTTAACCATCTTCCCCGGGATTTAAACCCCGTATCCCGCAGGGATGCCGCTCTCCCTACGCTATAATCGGTATCGACTCCCATGACAATAACTGCAGCGGACTCCGGGGAGCGGCCGGACGCGGCGGCGGACGGCGTTTCCGGGGAGGTAAAAGGTGAGGGGAGAGAGCGCAATCGGCGAAATCTCGCGCAGCTCCAGTGGCGGACGGCGGGAGGTAAAAGGTGGAGGGCAGCGGAAGGATTCTGGCTGTTGATGTAGGGGCGGGGACGCAGGACATCCTGCTCTTCGACGCGGGGAGAAAGCTCGAGAACTGCGTGAAGCTGGTGCTCCCCAGCCCCGGCGCGCTCCTGGCGAAGCGGATAAGGGATATGGATGCCGGGGAGACGGCCGGGGGACTTTTCGTGACCGGACGCACGGTGGGGGGCGGGGCCTTTTCCCGCGCCCTCAAGGAGAGGCTCCGTGCGGGTACCAGGGTGATCATGTCCCGTGAGGCGGCCTTCTCCCTGCGCAACAACCTGGCCGACGTGGAGGCCATGGGGGTGGAGATAAGCGAGGAGCCGCCCCCGGGGTTCCGCGGCGCCGTCCTGTGCGCGGACGAGCTGGACCTCAGCCCCCTGCGAGAACTCCTCCTCTCCGTGGGGGAGTCCCTGGACGACCTCGACGCCGCCGCAGTGGCGGTGCAGGACCACGGGACCTACCGGCCCGGGGAGAGCAACCGCAAGACGCGCCTCGCCCACATGCGGAGCCGCCTGCGGGAGGACCCGGACCCCCTCTCACTCTCCTTCCCCGAGGGGGAGATACCGGAGGTCTTTCCTCGCATGAGGTCGGCCGCCGGTCGCTTGCGAGAACAGCTCTCCTGCGAGAATATCCTGGTCATGGACACCGCTCCTGCGGCGGTGGCGGGCTGCCTCGCGGACCGGCTGGTGGCGGAAACGGCCTCCGGGAACCTCCTGCTCATCAACGCGGGCAACGGCCACACCCTTGCCTGCCTGGTCTCTGGAGGAAAGGTGAAGGCGGTTCTGGAACACCATACCAAAAAGCTTGAGCCGCGTTCCTTCGCCGCCTACCTGGGGGCTTTCTGCGCGGGCGAGGCCGTGGACGACGACGAGTTCATGGCCTCCGGACACGGTCTCTTCTACCTCCAGGACCCGCCGGGCTTGGAGAATATCGACCTCGTCGCGGTGACCGGCCCCAACCGCGAGCTCCTCGAGGGCACCGGCCTGGAGGTCTATTATCCCTCTCCGGGGGGTGACATGATGATGACCGGGCCCCTGGGCCTGGTGAGGGCGGCGCGATACCGCTTCGGGACCACGCAGAAAGTCCAATGAAGAGCGAACCCTGTCCATGACCGGCCCCCGAAGCAAGAGGTATCTACGGTATCTCCTCCGGGCGGGACGGTGAGACGGGGTCCCTCGGACTGGTGAGGGCGGCGCGATACCGCTTCGGGACCACGCCGGAAACCCCGTGAGCCGCACCGCTCACGCACTGAAGACAGGCGCCGTCGAAAGACTTAAGCAGCAGGGCCGTTGCGGTATCTCCGCGGCATGCGAGGCGCCGTACCGCCCTGCGCCTCCTCCCATCCTACGCAGGCCAGACCGGCGAGGATCATGGCCGTGCCCAGCAGAAGCGCCGCGTTCACCTCCTCCCCCAGCAAGGCCCAGCCCCAGAAAAGCGCAATGGGGGCAACGAGGTAGATATAGAAGGAGGCCTGGGAGGCACCCAGGCCCTCGAGGCCTTTGGAGTAGAGTTGGTAACCCAGGACCGTGCATCCCAGGCTGAGGAAGGCGAGCCAGCCCCAGCCGGCGCGGGACAGGGAGGCCATCCCGGAGGAGAGATCGCGGGCGATGACGCCCAGGGGAAGCAGCGCCAGGGTACCGGCGAAGATGGCGTAGGAGGTGATGAAAAAAGCGCCGTGGGCCTCGGCCAACGGCTTCAAGAGCACGGTGTACACCGCCCACGCCAGGGCGGCGAGGAGCACATAGAGTATGCCCTGCACCCTGCCTAACCCCAGCTCCTCGCCCGCGCCCAGTATGGTGACCACCGCGACTCCCCCCAGGGCCAGCGCTATCCCCGCCGCCTTCCACATGCCAAGGCTCTCGTGAAGGAGGAAGCGGGAGAGCAAGGCCGCGAAGACGGGAGTGATGTTGGCCACCAGCCCTGCGGTCCCCGCCGGCACCAGCGTCTCCCCGTAGGTCACGGCAAGGTGATAGCCGAGGACCGCAGCGACCCCCGCCGCCGAGACGAGGAACCATTCCCCGCAGCTGAGAGCAGGCCGCCTCCTGCGGTAGAAAGCCACCACCGGGGCCAGGAAGAGCGCGGTGAGAAGGAAACGCGCCAAGTTCAGGGAGAGATAACCGAGCTCGTCCAGCAGGACCTTCATGGCTATGAAGGCCAGGCCCCATATCCAGCAAACCAGCAAAAGGTAGAGATGATAGCGCAGCTTACCTGCCACCGGTCCCTCCCTTCGGCCGTCCTTTTATGAATACTGAATCCTGCGCCAGGGGGTAGGTGGCGAAGACGGCCGCGCACAGGGCATGTCCCGGGACGCTCACGAGGCCATACCCCGCCTCGCCCCGCCCCGCTCCGCGAGCCGGTATCCCAGCTTGAGCGCCAGGGGGTAGGTGGCGAAGACGGCCGCGCACAGGGCATGTCCCGGGACGCTCACGAGGCCATACCCCGCCTCGCCCCGCCCCGCTCCGCGAGCCGGTATCCCAGCTTGAGCGCCAGGGGGTAGGTGGCGAAGACGGCCGCGCACAGGGCATGTCCCGGGACGCTCACGAGGCCATACCCCGCCTCGCCCCGCCCCGCTCCGCGAGCCGGTATCCCAGCTTGAGCGCCAGGGGGTAGGTGGCGAAGACGGCCGCGCACAGGGCATGTCCCCTGGGGCTCACGTTTTCGTGGTCGAAGTGGAACACGCCGGAGTTGATCATCCAGTCCCGGCCCGATTCGGCCCGGCACATCTCCCATATCCAGCGCGTCCATTCCAGGTTGAAATACAGGCTGATGCTGGTCACGTAGAAGACGCCGATGGTCGCCAGGTCGAGGAACTTCCTCACCTTCGCCCTCTTCTCCTCGTCGCGCACCAGCCTCTCGGTGCCCCGGGCATAGAGATAGCCCAGGGAGACCAACCAGGGCGGGTCGATCAGAAAACTGTCGTAGGGCAGCATCTCCCCCTCCTTCTTCGCTTCGGCCGACGTCTCGCTCCTCTACCGGAGCCACTGTCCCTCCCAACGCGCGGGGCAACGGAGCGCCTGGCCGCCCGGTCACGGCTCCAGGACGAATGCACCGGCGCCCTGCTCCATTATATGCCACAGGGGGAGCCGGCGCTTCCTCCACCTCGCAACCCCGGCGGCCGCGCGGTTCCCCCGGCGAGCTAATGCCCACAGGCGGGCTTTTAGGGTAGACTGTCAGGGGGTGATGACATGGAGGCTCACCTTTTGCTCTGCGATGCCGCCGAGGTGGTGGGTGACCGGGTGTTCGTGCTGGGCGGCGGATGGATCGGGCGCAGCCGCCGCATGCCCGACATGGCCGTGGTGGTGCTGCTGGACGTGCCGTGGGACCAGGCGAACCGCCGCCACGATATGGAGCTCGTGCTCCTTGATGAGGACGGCAACGCCATCAGCGCCGGCGACCCCCCGCGCGAGGTGCGGGTGCAGGGGAGCTTCGAGGTGGGAAGGCCCGCGGGGCACCCGGCGGGCATGCCCCTTCGCTTCCTGCAGGCCGTCAACTTCCACCGCCTTCCCCTGGAGCCCTCGCGCCGCTACAGTTGGGACCTGCGGTTGAACGGCGAGCCGGCGGCCAGGTCGTCGTTCTTCACCTTCCGGGACTGACCCCGCGCTTCCGGGGCCGTCGCCGTCCACGTCCCGGAATATCCGCCCTCGCGTCGGTCTCCCGAAGGCGAACCGGCCGCAGCCTCCGCCCTTCGTGACCTGACCTCATACCGCAACCGGCCGTCATGGTACATAATGTTCCTTAGCCCGAGGCGAGACGCCGCAAGCCGGGGAGGCAAGGACGGCCGCCTTTGTAGAGAGATGTGGTGCGGGATGAAGATGCTGCGGAAAAAACTGTGGCGCGAGATCATGCAGTCGAAGTTCCGCTTCTTCGCCGTGGCCTCGGTGGTGGCCATCGGCATCATCCTATACACCGCTTCCTACATGTCCTACCTCAACCTGTCCAAGTCCTACGAGTACACCTACGAGAGACTGAACTTCGAGGACCTGCTGGTGCGCGTGGAGCGGGCACCGGAACGCGCGGCGGAGCGCCTGCGCGAGCTGCCCAACTTGGACCTGGTGACGCCCCGCATCAGCGACCCCATGGGCATGGAGCTGGCGGACGGGACGCGCATCACGGGACAGGTCATCGGCATCCCCACCCAGGGGACCTACGTCAACACCCTTCATCTGCGCAAGGGCCACGGGCTCAGCGGACAGGAACGGGAGCTCACCTGCCTGGTGGAAAACCATTTCGCCGATTTCAACCGCCTCGAGGAGGGAGACGTCATCTATGCCGTGAAGAACGGGGAGCGTATGCCGGTGAGGGTGGCGGGGGTGGTCTCCAGCCCGGAGTACATGGTGGTCTTCCGCAACCGGCAGTTCCCCATGACCTCGGCTACCGTGTACGGCGTCTTCTATTTCAACATGGAGCAGGCCAGGTTCCTCACCGGATTCGCGTCCAGTTCCTACAACGAGTTCGCCATGACCCTCAAGGACTACGCCCTGCTGAAGACCACGGAGGAACAGGTTAGGGCCGTATTGAAGCCCTACGGCATTGAGGAGGTCACCACGCGGGACAACCAGATCTCGAAGATGCTCCTGGAGATGGACGTGCGCCAGTTCCACGACTTCGCCATCTTCTTCCCCATCCTATTCTTCACCATCGCCGCCTTCAGCATTTACATGATCCTCTCGCGCATGGTGCGCACCCAGCGGCCCACCATTGGGCTCATGCGCGCTCTGGGATACTCCGCGCGCTCCGTGCTCCTGCACTACATGTCCTTCGCCGTCATCGTGGGACTGGTGGGGGTGGCCCTGGGGAGCGTGCTGGGGTGGGCGGTCACGGGCATCGTGTCCAAGGTCTACTCCAGCACCATGAAGATACCCTTCGTGAGGTTCGGGACTTACCCTTTTGTCTTCCTGTACGGCTTCCTCCTGGCCATGCTCTTCTGCGTGCTGGCGGGCCTGGTGCCCGCCCGGCGCTCCGCGGCGGTGCAGCCCACCGAGGCCCTGCGGGGGGCCATAGACGTGACCAGCTACGCAAAGGTCTCCTGGGTGGAGCGGCTGCTGCCCCGCATCTCTCGCCTGCCCGTCTTCTGGAGGCTGCCCCTGCGCAACATCTTCCGCAACCGCAGGCGCACCGCCTTCACGGTCATCGGCATCGTATTCTCCATCGTCCTCATCATGCTCAATCTGGGACTCAACGACACCGTCAACGCCAACATGGACCGCGCCTTTAACCACCTCTTCACCTTCGACATCGCCGTGCTCTTTCTGGAGCCCCAGACGCGCGTGACCCAGAGGAAGATAGAGAACATCGAGGGCGTGACCAGGGTGGAGCCCACGGTGGGCTATCCCTGCACCATCAGAAACGGAGAAAAGGACGTGGAGAGCATCATCATGGGCGCCCTCGCGGATACGGTGATGCGCGGTTTCCTGGACGAGCGCAACCGCTCCGTGAAGTTAAGCCCCAACCACTGCCTGATAAGCCGGAACTACCGCGATGAGCTGGGGATCGCGGAGGGCGACACCATCACCGTCACCTCTTCCCGGCGCTCGCGCTCCTTCGTCGTCTCCGACTTCATCATGGAGCCCATGGGGTCCTTCGTCTACGTGCCGGTGGAGGAGGCCAGGGAGCTCCTGGGATACGGAACCAGGTCCTCCGCCTTCTACATCAAGGTGGATCCAGGATACTACCAGGAGGTAAGGGAACGGCTCTACGCCATGCCCGAGGTGCTGACCATGGTGGACCTCTCGCAGATCAAGAAGGAGATCGATTCCTACATGGCCCTGCTCTATATCGTCATTGCGGTGATGCTCATCTTCGGCCTCATCATGGCCTCCTCGCTGGTCTTCAACACCTCCACCATCAACATCATGGAGCGGGAACAGGAGGTGGCGACCATGCTCACCCTGGGGGTGCCGCAGTGGAAGGCGTCTCTCTCCCTCACGCTGGAGAACGTGATCATGGGGCTGCTGGGCTTGGTGCCCGGCTACATCGCCGCCCGCATCGTCATGGCCCAGGCCATGAAGCTCTACGAGAGCGACCTCTTCGCCTTCACCCCGGCCATCTCGGTATGGACCCTGGTCATCACCGGCGTGCTGGTCATCGCCCTCATGGTGCTCTCGGAATTCCCCTCGCTGCGCCATATCCGCAACCTGGACCTGGCGCAATCCCTCAAGCGCCGTTCCATCTAGGCCGGCATCCGAACGGAGACCTCTCACCCTTTGAGCGGCTGTCAGGATGGCGATTCGGCCCAAAGCTCACGCCCGGCAAGCTGTTTCGCCGATCGGTATGGACAGGCAGCCCGTCATAAGGCTTCCTGGAAATCTATGGAAAGGGCATCGCGGAATAAGGCCGGCCGTACGGGGGAACAGCCTTGTCGCCGAGGCTCCGCATGTTGCCCTCCGAATGAGCGGTGAAGCCGGGCCGGTGCTGTGTGAGCGGACCGTCATTCCGACTCTTCGCCGGCGGTTTCGATGCGGTAGCACTCCGCGCAATAGACGAAACCGCCGTGCAGGCCTTCGACCACGCCCACGAAGAGCCACTCGTCGACCTCGAAGTAGTGCCCGCATGCGGTGCACAGCGAACCCGCCTTGACCTCGAACCCCATGCGTCGCTCGTCCAGGCCGGGTTCCTCCACCGCCAGCGCCGGCTCCAGGCTCAACACCCCCTTGGGGAGGTCGTTCGCGTCCGGACGGCAGCCCTGGCAGTACAGGTATTCCCTGATCTCGTCGACCTCCACTGCGAGCGCGTACACCTTTTCCCCGCCCTTGAGGCGCCTTCCGCAGCCCTCGCACACGCCCCCGCCGCTGACCAGCCTGCCGCTTATGAATTCCCTCAAGCCGACTTTCCTCCTCGCAAGGGCCATGCGTCCATCATCACCATTTTACCCCCTGCTTCAAGCTCCCCAGGCAGGGAGGTCCCGCGCTCTCCGACATCATCGGCAGTCATGTCCACGGGGATGGGGGCTGGGAACAGAGCCCGCGGTGAAGGGCATCGACGGGGGCGGCGGCGAGGGGATGAGCGGTCGGAGGCAGGCATCCGGTCGACGCCCGTTACGCGACCCCGAGAAAGCGGACCGGGACCGCGTTCTCCGGCGTTGCGGCAACCCCGTAACCGCGCCTTCCTCACCCGCCGATCCACGGGGAAATTTTCCTCCGGAAACATGAACGGGGGTCGAGACGACCTCCCGACCGCATCCCCCTCACTTCTTCCCCTTTTCCGCGCACCATGTTGTATAATGTTTAAGAATTGCTCCAGCAAAGCGAGCCAAGAGGTGATGATAATTGAGTTCGGTGGTGAAGAAGCGCCGCAAGAAGATGCGCAAGAAGAAGCACAAGAAGCTGCTCAAGCGCACCCGCTGGCAGAGAAGGAACAAGTAGCGGACATCACGAACGTCCCGTTCCTCTCTCCGATCATCTCGTGAAACCGCCCTGCAGGCGCAAGAGCGAGAGATTATTTCGCTTCCCGCCTTCCGACGCCCCACCACGCTCCGCTTTCCCGCAAGCACCTTTGTCGGGGCAACGGGATTCAGGTATGCTCCCCGTAATCCGATGCATGCATAGGGAAAAGGAAGGGTCTTTCGATGTAAACGGACGGGTCATGGACACTGAGACCGCTGTTGACCGTGTGCCTGGTACTCCCGGCGTCGTCGGTATGGCGCCCGTTTCACCCCGCATTGGGTCAGCCATTCATAAGGTACCCTTACTCTTGTTCTTTGCCCTCCTCCTCCTATACACGCTGACGCTCCAGACCTCGTTATCGAGTGATTGCATTCCGAACGCCTACCTCCCGCTGTCCGTGCTCAAGCACGGGTCTATAAGCCTCGGTTTTTTTTCCGAACTCTATGCCCGTGGGAGGCCGTATTTCCTGGTTCCATACGGCGGAGGCCTGCATTCCATCTTCGGGATCGGCGCGCCCCTGTTCGCCCTCCCCTTCTACCTCCCCTTTCTGTTCCGCGACTCCACACCTTCCTTCACCACCCTCATCTACGTCTCCAAGCTGGCGGCATCGTTTTATGTCTCCCTCAGCGCCGCCCTGCTATTCGCGGCGCTGCGCAGACTCACCACACAGCGGCGCGCCCTGCTCATCACCACGGTCTATGCCCTGGCGACGCCCGCGTTCTGCACCGCCTCGCAGGCGTTATGGCAGCACGGGCCCTCCCTCTTCCTGCTCTCCCTCGGCATCTACCTCCTGGTCCGCGGGATCGAGAGACCGCGGTGGTCCGCCTGGCCCGCCCTCCCGCTGGGGATCTCGGTACTGGTGCGCACCACCAACCTCGTGTTCCTGCCCCCCGTGATCATCTACCTCGGCTGGAAAAAGAGGCGGGAGCTGCCCTGGTTCTTGCTGCTCCTGCTGCCCGGCGCGCTGGCAACGGCGTTCTATAACCATGCGGCTTACGGGTCCGTCTTCCGCTTTCCCCTCATGGCGCCGAAATACCTGCTCCCGGCAGGCGAGTTCATGGCCTACAACGAATACAACGGTTTCTGGAGGACCCCCTTCCTCACCGGATTTTTCGGCAACCTGATAAGCCCGAGCCGTGGCCTTCTGGCCATCTCCCCCGTGCTCATCCTGGCTTTTCTCGGCCCGGCGACCCTTATTTCTAAATCCTTCCGTAAAGACAGATCCTACACCGAACTGGCGCTATGTTTCTTCGCCGCTTTTCTTCTCCAGCTCTTGTTGGTGGCGAAGAAAACGGACTGGACGGGTGGCAGCTCTTTCGGGAACCGGCTGCTCATCGACACCCTTCCTTTCCTCGTTTTCCTCATCCTTCCTGCCATGGAATTCGTTGGCGAACATGCGCGGCAGGCGGTGCGAAAATGCGCTTGGTCCATATTCATCCTGCTCTTCGCCGTCTCTTTCGCCTTGCAGCTGGAAGGGATAATCCCCTACGACCGTGGGAGCTGGGACCTACAGGGGCCCATCGATCGCAGGGCTTGGGACTGGCACGACAGCCAAGTGGCCTTCTACCTGAAACACCCCGAGCCCGTGGTCCCTCCTCTCGTCAGGGAGATCACGGGGAAAGCCCCGGGGGTCGCGGACCTCGAGATAGGGGTGCTGGAGGGGCGTCCGTATTTACGTTTCAGAATGAGCGAATACGCCAAAATCATCTGGAAGGTCATCTCCATGCAGGACGCAGAGACCGAGTTCTCCCTGCCTTTCTACGCGGCCAAGGGCGAAAACGAGCTCCTCTTTGCGGAAGAGTATTTCGGGGAGAACGGGCGCGAGGCCATGGAGCGGCTCATCCGGATGCTGGCGATGCCCTGCCGGCACGAGTTCGTGGTCATGGACCCCCTGACGGGCGTCGAGAACCGACACCTCCTGGTGACCTCGGCCATCCCGCCGTGACGCCGCAGCGGGCGGGCACTCCGCGCCCGCTTCCCCGCCATGCCGCATCACCCGTTGTCCCTTCCGGCACCGCCTCAGCTGCCACGCGGGTGGACGGGCCGCCCCCGCCGCGCATTCACGCCCATACCGCCGTGCACCGTCGGCAGCCGGGCGCTTCATATTGCCGGTCCTATCTGACATAATGATGCCTGGTGTTTTACATGAGGAGAACGAGCGCAGCGTTGACCATGGCCGTGCTGGCGGCCCTTTTTCTGTTTCCGAGCGTCACCGCTCTCCCCGCCGGGCGCGGAGAGATCGCCTACCTCGTGGACCTGACCCGGTCGGGATCGGGGGAGGTGGGGATCACCCTGAGCCTGGATGCGACGGAGAGCCCCCTGGTGCTGGAGCTGCCGGACGAATACGGGGACGGTCTGGCGAGCGGCCTCTCCTCCCACGTCGTGGGAGAGAGGGCCCTGGACGCTTCCGGCGCCGAGCTGGCGGTGAGGCGCGAGGGAGAGCTCTGGTATATAGACCATTCCGGCCCGCTCACCTTTTCCTATTCCCTGCGCCTCGACGGATATTCCGCGGGCACGCCCTACCTGGAGGCGCTGGCCGTGGAGAGCGGGAGCTGGCCGTATTTCCCGTATATTGACGGGGATAGCGCTTACCTGCCCGGCTTCGCCGTCTTCGTCCGGCCCCGCGGCGCGGAAGGTCTCCGTCCCCGGCTGGAGATCGACCTGCCCGCGGGATGGCGCGCTGCCCTTCCCTGGGAGGATGAGCCCGAGAGCATGCGGGACCTGCTGCAGAACCCCGTCTATGCAGGCGACATCACCCTTGCCGAAAGGGGTTCCCTGCTCGTGGCGGCGGCGGCCGGTGCCCCGGCGGCGGAGGTGGCGGGGCTCGAAGAATACGCGGACAAGGCGGTCTCCCTTCTGGAGCGCGCCCAGGGCATGCTCTGGGGCTTGGACCTGCCTGCCGGCCAGAGACTGCTGGTGATCCTGGCCCTGCGGGGAGAAGAAAAGCCGGCAACGGATGATCCTTCCGGCACGGCGCTCTATCCCTCCGTGCCCTTCTCCTCCGCCCTTGCCCTGCCCCTGCCCCGCGACGCCAACCCCCTTTCCGACGCCGTGCTCGAGGCCACCGCCCGGGGCATGTCGTCGCTCCTGCTCTCCCGCGGGCTCTACCTCCAAGAGGAGGCGGCCTGGCTGCGCGAGGGTGGTGCCTGGTACCTCCAGGACCTGCTTCCATACGAGACGGGTATCTGGGGAGCTTCCCTGTTCTGGGACCGCTTCAACCGGCATTATGACACCTACCGCGCCGCGCGGCAGAAGGGCGGCCCCAGCCTGGAGGGCGCGGCGGCGCTCGCACGCGACTCGGCCCCGGCGGCTGCGGTGCTATGCTGCGGCGGCGCGGCGGCCTGCGCCGCCTTCGACGCCGCTCTCCGCTCCCTCCAGCCCATCGCCGGCGACCTTCCGACCTTCCTGCGCAGCCTGAGGGAGATGTCCTCGCCCGGCAGCGCCCTCACCAGTGAGAGGGTACGCGCGGCCCTGGAGAGCGCCACCGGGAGAGACTGGTCGTCGTTTTTCCGCGAGCACGTCTCCGGGGATTCCCCCATCCACCCCTCCTCGTTCTCATCCCTGAACGTCACCGGACCCGCTAGTCAGCCCGGCGGCCAGGAAGCACCCCAAGGCAACACCTCCCTCTCGGGATGGGTGCTGCTGGGGGTGGCCGTGGCGCTCGTCCTCCTCATACCCTTCGTCCTCGAACCCTACACCATGCGCCCTCGCAAGCCCGGCTTCCTCGAGCGCGAGCTGAGCAAGGACGAATGACCGGAGGGGACGCGCTCCGTTTTTCGCGCGGCGGCTGACGCAGCATGTGCCCGCTCAGGGCACCACCACCTTCACCGCGTTGCTGTAGACGAGGATGGACCCGTCCCTGTATATGCCCACGCGGTAATAGTAAGCGTGTCCGGAGCTTACGGAGGTATCCGCGTAGGACCTCGATCCCGCGTCCACGAAGGTGCAGGTGTCCCCGGGGTAGGAGGGCGCGGGGTTGGTCTCGGAGCGGCACAGCTTGAAACCGGAATAGGAGCCCGTGCCGGACACCTCCCACGAGAGGACCGCCTTCCCGCCCTCCACCGCCGCGCTCAGGCATATGCTGAGCTCCTGCTTCTTCCCCGGCACCGTCACCTGCACCGCGTTGCTGTATCCCAGCACCTCTCCCCGGTCGTACACCGCCAGGCGGTAATAATAGGTACGGCCGCCCTCCACGGAGGTGTCGGTGACGGAGCGCGTGCCCTCTCCGTCGATGTACTTCCACCAGTCCCCGGGGTAGGAGGGCGCGGGGTTGGTCTCGGAGCGGCATAGCTTGAACCCCTGGAAACCGCTGTAGCCGGTGAGGGTCCAGGTGAAGTCCACCGCGCCCTCGCGGGCCGCGGCGGCAAGGGCCACGCTCTTCTGGACGGGCGGTTGCGGCGCCGGCAGCGGGGAAGGCTGGGGTTGCGGAGGAGCAGGCTGGGGCGAGGAGGGCTCCCGGGGCGGCTCTTCCTGCGTCTTCTCTTCCTCCGCCGCCTCCTCGAGGAGTCGTAGTATCCCCACCGGAAGCCCCAGCTCCTCGTCTAAGGCCTTGTTCCAACGTATCCACTCGTCGTCCAGGTGTTCGCGGGTTATGTCATAGGGCTCGCCTATGCCCCCCTGGAAGAAGTCGAGGGCGTCGCCCTCGTCAAGACTTGAGCCCGGCTCGCCGCCTGTCACCACCTTCACCGCGGAGTGGATGGAAAGCACCCTGCCCCTGCCGTCCTCCACGTCGAGCATGAAGGCCGTCCCCAGGGCGTTCACGGAGACCCCGCCAGAGCGCGCCAGATAGCGGGTCCCCTCGGCCACGCGGTGGTAGGTCCTTCCGCGCACCACCTCCACCTCGACGCCCTCTTCGCCCTCCACCAGCGCGACCTCCGTGTCCCCCTGCAGGCGCAGGATGCTCCCTGACCCGAAATCCATCCACCCCCTGGCACCCCGCGCGGCGATGACCGTGTCTCCCTCCGCCAGGGCCTCCCCCTCCACAGCGGGCCGCTCGTTCCCCTCCCCGTCCCTGACGGTCACCTCGCCCCTGTCTATGTGCAGGCTCGCCACCTCCACCCTCCCGGTGACCGTCGGCGCTCCGCCGCGCAGGAGGAACAGGGCAAACACCGCCGCTCCGGCGATCAAGCATGCCGCCGCGGCGATCCACGCCGCCCGCGGGAGGGTCACCATCCTGCGCTCACAGGGATCGGGCGCGCCTGCCCCGGAGGCCGCGCTCTCCCATATCCTCGCGCGCGCCGCCTCTTCCAGAGGAGGTACCACCGGCATGACCCGCTTGACCCTCTCCCCCAGGCGGACCAGCTCCGACAGCTCGCGGTCGAGGGAGAGGTCCTCGCCGTCCAGGACGCGCATGAGGTACTGGGAATAGTATCTGTTCCTCATGCCTCCTCCCCTCCCTCGAGCCTCTCGACCTCACGCCGCAACGCCTTGAGGGCCCGGTGCAGCCGCACCGCAAGGTTTCCCCTGCTGCATCCCAACATCTCCGCCATGGTCTCCGTGTCCAGCTCGTCCACGAACTTCAACTCCAGCAGGGCGCGCTGCCTCGCCGGGAGCCCGGCCAGGGCCTTGAGGACGAGCTCGCGTTCCTCCCGCCTCTCGAGGTCCTCCGTGGGATCCTCCCCCGCCTCTAGGACGGGGAGCACATCCTCGAGGTTCACCCTCTTCCTCCTGCCCTCGCTGCGGTAGTGGTCCACCACGGCATTGGAGGCGATGCGCACCAGCCAGGAGAAGAACGACGCGCCCTTCCACTGGAAGCCGCCGATGCCGCGCAGGGCCTTCTCGAAGACGCGGGCGGTGATGTCCTCGGCCTCGCTCACATCTCCCACCCGCCGGAGGACGAAGGCGTAGATGCCGTCCACGTAATGCTCGTAGAGCTCCGCGAAGGCCTCCATGGAGGTCCCGGCCGCGAGCACCAGCTCCTTTTCTCTTTCCCGGTCCATGGGCACCAGGGCCATGTCTGCTCCTAGGGTTAGAAACGGCCGCGACCCGGCGTTCTTACACGCCGGCGCGGCTCGGCTCACGGCTCCCGTCGAGCTTTGTTGAGCTATATTGTCTATTCGGAACGGCAGCCCGCGGCCTTGAAAGGTGCGGGTGCGGCGGACGCCGGCGCGCATATCCCCCGCTACTTCCCTTCCTCGCGCCCGTAAGCGAGCCGGCCCCCTGCCCGGGCGAGCAGAGGGCCGGCGGCGCGGTCTCGGGATCCGTGCCCTCCCGCGGGATGTCCCGTGTGCCTATCCCTCCTCTTTTTCCAGCTCCTGGTAGAGGGCGTATTTGTGTACCTTGCCCAGGGGCGTGAGGGGCAGCTCGTTACGGAAGACCACCTGGTCGGGCACCTTGTAGCTCGCCAGGTGCTCGCGGCAGAAGGCCTTGATCTCCTCCTCCGTCACCTCCGCCCCCGGCTGCGGGACCACATAAGCCCTGCCCTTCTCACCCATCACCGGGTCGGGATAGCCCAACACCGCCGCGAAGAGCACCTTGGGGTGCTTGAGGAGCACCTCCTCCACCTCGGGAGGATAGACGTTCTCCCCCCCGCGGATGTACATCTCCTTCTTGCGCCCCAGGATGTGCACGAATCCGTCCTCGTCGATGAACCCCATGTCGCCGGTGTAGAAGAACCCCTCCTCGTCGAAGGCGGCCGCCGTGGCCTCGGGCTGGTTGTAATAGCCCTTCATCACCGCCGCCCCGCGCACCGCGATCTCCCCCGACTCACCCCGGGGCACCTCCCCGCGCTCCGGGCTCATGATACGCACCTCGATGCCTTCGTTGGGGACCCCGATGGTGGTGGATATCTTCTCCCGGGGATGTTCCCGGCGGGTGAAGGTGATGGCGCCGCTGGTCTCGGTGAGTCCGTAGCCGATATAGGGCACGATGCCCATCTTCTCCTCGATCTGGTCCACAAGCTCCGGCTGCACCGGCGCCCCGGAGATGACGGCATGCCTCACGGATGAGAGGTCATAGGAGTCGAAGTCGGGCTGCATGAAGAGGAGGATGTACTGGGCCGGCACCTGCCCCATGATGGTGATGCGCTCGTCCTGCACCGTCTGGAGGACCTGCTGGGGGATAAAGGTGTCCAGCATCACCAGGGTGGTGCCGTTGACGAGCATGCTGGCGATGGCCATCACCCCGCCTCCCACGTGGTTGTTGGGGATGTCCATGAGCAGGCGCTCGTCGTCGCTCAGGCCGGAGGAGCTTATCTGTCCCTTCACGTACTCGGTGATGTTGCGGTGGGTGAGCATGGGGGCCTTGGGCTGTCCCGTGGTGCCGGAGGTGAAGAGGAGGAAGACGGTGTCGTCCTCCTGCACCTCCTTCTTTCTCTCCTCCAGCTCGGCCTCCCTGCCCTCTCCCGCGGCCAGGAACTCCTCATAGGTGATGGCGCCCTCCACCTTGGCGGCGTCCTCTTTACCGCCGATCACCACCACCTGCCGGAGGGCGGGGAGCTCGTCCCGCACCACGTTTATCTTGGCCAGGAAGTCGGAATCCATGAAGGAGGGCTCGGCGAGCACCACCGAGGCATCGGAATGTCCCAGGATGTACCTGACCTCGGCGGGGGCGAAGCGCCAGGACACCGGCACCGCGGCCGCCCCCACCTTCGCGCAAGCCAGGTAGCCGAAGACGAACTCCGGGTGGTTGGGGATATACAGGCCTACCTTGTCTCCCCGCCGCACCCCCAGGGCCAGCAGACCGCAGGCCACGCGGTTGACCTCGCGGTCGTATGCGGCGTAGGTCACACGCCGGTCACCGTAGACGATGGCCTCGCGGTCGGGCCTCTCCTTCGCCCATCTCTCCAGCGGTTCGTAAAGCAGCATCTCACACCTCCCTTTCCTTGTGGGGTCGTACCTCCTACCTCCGGTTTCGGGGTCGTGTTTCCGAGAAGGCGATGGCGCTAAACCGCATTCTCACCCCCATCTCACTCTTGCCGTGGTCAAGCCCGCGGATGTGGCTTCTCTAACGGTTGCCGAAAACCACAGCCGCGACCCGCTTCTCCCTTCTCCTCGTCATCTACCGCCGGCTCGCAGTCCATTTGCGGCATCCGTGCGGCTCGCCACCGCGCCGCCAGTCCCTGCAACCTCCATTTCCGCGCCGAAACGCCGGCGCCCGTTTCGCGTCCTTCCCCGTACTCGCAGGCCGTCCGGCTCTTCCCGGATTGCGGCCAGGCGCGGGGTCGCCGGGGTCCCCGCTCCCTTCCCCCTCACCTATACCTGTCATCCGAGCTGAGCACGGCCACGCCGCACACCACGCCTCCCAGTCCTCCCAGGTTGTGGACCAGCCCGGTTCTGGCGCCCTCGCGCTGGCGCCCCTCCGCCCGGCCCTGCAGCTGGCGCGTGATCTCGTACACCATGCGGCAGCCGGTGGCCCCGATGGGATGTCCGAAGCACTTGAGCCCCCCTGAGGGATTGACGGCCACGTCGCCGTCGATGGAGGCGCGGCCCTCGCGCACGAACTTCCCTCCCTCGCCCTTGGCGCAGAACCCCAGGTCCTCGTAATTGAGGATCTCGGTGATGGTGAAACAGTCATGGACCTCGGCGCAGTCTATCTCCTCGCGGGGGTTCTCGATGCCCGCCATCTCGTAGGCAACCCTGGCCGCCTTCACCGTTGGGATCCAGGTGAGGTAGTCGAAGTCCGGGTCGAAGGGCAGGAGGTTGGAAAAAACCGAGAGTCCCAGACCGCGCAGCACCACGTAGTCGTCGCGGTACTTCCGGGCGATCTCCCTGCGGGTGATGATCACCGCCGCGGCGCCGTCGGATATGGCGCAGCAGTCCAGGAGCCCCAGGACTCCCGAGACGATGGGGGCCTTCATCACCTGCTCCAGGGTCACCTCGCGGCGGAAATGGGCTTTGGGGTGGGCGGCGCCGTTGTAGTGGTTCTTCACCGCCACGTGTGCCAGGTCCTCCTTGGTGGTGCCGTACTTGCGGGCGTGCTGCGGGAAGGCCAGGCCGAAAGCGCTGGGCGCGGTGAGGCCTTTCAACAGCACCGGGTGGCCGAAGCCGGCGGTGGGCAGCCCGCGGCCTGCCTGGTCGGTGAGTTTCTCCACCCCCGCGGCCATGACCAGGTCGTACATCCCGGAAGCCACCCCCAGGCAGGCGTTGCGGAAAGAGTCCAGCCCGGAGACGCAGTAGTTCTCGGTATGGGTGATGGGGATGTGGTAGAGCTTGAGGGGGTCCGCCAGGGTGGCACCGGAGAGACCCGTGAAGGGGTACTGGATACCGATCCAGGCGGCCTGGATGTCCTCGGGCTTCACGCCGGCATCCTCGTAGGCCTCGTAGGCCGCGGCCACCAGCATGCTCTCCACGTCCATGTCGAAGTTCTCGCCGAACTTGCTGGCTCCCACTCCGATGATGGCGATATCGTGCAGGCTGCAGCTCATACCGCGTCACCCCCTCCCCTCACCGGACGGCATTTCCAGAAATAGGTATAGAAGTCCTCGCCCTCGAAGAGCCTGCGGAAGGTGAGCTCCACCTCCATGTCCAGCTCCACCGCTTCCGAGTCGCGGTCGGTCATGTGCAGGAAGATGCGCCCCCCGCCGTCCAGGTCCACCAGGCAGAGGGTGGTTGGCGACTCCATGGACTCGAAAAGGTGATCGTTTATGAAGTTGAAAAGCCTGCCCCGGCGGGCCAGCCTGACTTCCTCGCGCTCGCCCCTGGCGCGGCAGCGTGAGCACACCGCCTGGGGCGGGAATCTCACCAGGCCGCATTCGCGGCAGCGCGATCCGTACAAGGAATAGAGCTCGCGCCGTTCCCGCCAGAGGATGGTGGTGGAGCTCGCGTATTCGGGCCTGCCCATGCGCAGGGCATCCCGGTAGCGCAGGAAGACCGGGTAGCTGTCCAGGGAGGACCAGGACGCCAGGTGCCCCCGCAGGCCGCGCCGCGGCAACAGTCCCTCCAAGGCCTCGGTGACGCGGAAGAGCAGCACGTCCACCCCTTCCCCGTAGTTGGCGAGGAGGATGAGGTCGCCCGCCTTGACCCCGCTCTCCAGTGCTCCGGCCAGCATGAGCAGGGGCTGTGCGGTGCCCGTCCACCCCACGGACGCGAAGAGCGCGTCCTGCATCTGGGTCGCGGGGTCGAGCTTCAGCGCCTTCGCAACCGCCATGTGAGCGCGGAAATCGGGAGCGGAACATACCGCGCGCGACACCTCTTCCGGACGCACGCCAAACCTCTCCATGGCCTTCCCGATCCCCGCCGCCATCCTCTCCGTATAGCCCTTGGTCTGGGCCATGCGGGCGTTGAACTCCCTGAGGGTGCGGTCGCGGGCCTCGCGCCTCCAGGTCATATAGGTCTCGTCCGGAGAGGAGTAGGAGCCCAGGTACTCCGCTATCACCCCCTCGCCCGACCCCACCAGCACCGCTCCGGCCCCGTCTCCCAGGGTCTGCTCCCATGCGGTCATGGGCTCGGCGAATCTGGCGTCCGCCGCGGTGACCAGGATGTCGTCGGCCTTTCCCGCCTTCACCGCGTCGAGCGCCGCGCCCAGGGCAGAGGTGGAGGCGCGCAGAGAGAGGGCGAAATCGCAGGTGTAGGCCTCGTCAGTAACGTCGAGCACGACGGCGATGAGGCTGGCTGAAGACTTCTCAGCATAGGGCGGGGTGGTGCTGGCGAAGAACAGCCCCCCGAGGTCGCTCGCCTCCAAACCCGCGAGGCAGTCCGAAGCCGCCTCGCAGGCCATGGTCAGGCTGTCCTCGTCGAAATTGGCCACCGCCACCGTCCCCGGCGCGCCGGGGATGCCCCAGGAGCGGGCGACGGTCTCGCGGCTCATCCTGAGCCACGGCACATAGGCCCCGAAGGATTTGATGCCGATCATATCTACCTCCCTCCCCTCCGAAATGACCGACAGAGGCGCCGCATACTAGGGATACCCATGGGTCGCCGTGCCGTTCACCGTGTCTCGTCCCCGCCGCGGTCACGCCGTCGGGAAGCGCGCTCCGGGTCTTTTTGGCCGCGACCGCGCTCTCCCGCGACGGCGTCATACCGGTAGGCCGGGATGGGAAATCGGGCCGCCCGCCATTGTATGGTATATATTACCAATGCATGCCCGACGGAGCTGGCAGGGTATGGCGGTCGTACACCCGCGGTGCAACGCGAACTCCCTCCCCTCCGATCATCCGCTCAAGACTGCACCAGCCGATTGATGCCATAGTATGAACCGATACTTCATATTATCACACCACGGCCGGGGCCGTATCCTCGATACCGGTCGCTTCCGCGAGATGCCCGGGGAACGCACCCATCTGCATCATGTCCCGCAGCGAGATGCCCGGGGAACGCGCACGGCTGCATCGTGTTCCGCCTCTGAATCACCGGGAAGGTTTCTCCTCACGGTTTTCCTGTCATGGCATTCACGGCAGGGATGCCCCGCTCCGTGGAGGCCGAAGAGCTGATCCCGGCCTCCCTTGACCCTTGAATATTTGACCCCTTATCTGTTTGACTTTAGGGTTACTTTCTGGTAGCCTGATGTTGAATATGATGACGCGTTTCCGTTCGCCCACTCGTTTAGGGGGCGAGGACAGCGGACGCAAGGTGGACAGGCGATGAAGACCGCAAAGACCGTGGAGGCAATAAGCAGGGAGATGAAGAGGCCCGGCCCGGGCATGGCCGGGTCTTTTACATAGGGCGGTAAGACGGACGGAAGAAGGGAGGCCTGGGGGGCAGGCGACGTGAGCGGGCTTTGAGGGGAAACAGGGGTTCGCCCTCAGGACCGTCTTGAGACCGGGATTCGCTCGGCGTAGATTCCCCGCTCTCTCGGGCAGGGTACAAAGAAACGCGTTTACCGGTCATCATGCAGAGCCACGAGCTTCGTCGTCCCGTGCCCGCCGCAGGGTACCCATCGCGGGATGGAGGATACCGCAGGACCGCCTCCACCCGCGGGACGCGAGAAGGAGGTAGATGCGCATGAGGAAGACGAGGAGATGGCCGGTTTTCCTGGTCATCGCGACGCTGGTGGCCACCGCCGTGCTGGCGGGCTCCGCCGCAGCCCTGGCGGAGGAGGCCCAGGGGTCGGCGTCCGTAGACACGCGAGGCGTCATCGAAGCCCTGGTATGGGACGACTTCAAGAGCCCGGACGGCAAATACACCGACGCCGACCTGGTGGACGGCATCAAGGTTAACCTCTACCATCTCGAGGAAAAGCAGTGGGTGACCAGCCTCGACCCCACGGTCGAGAATTTCGAGGGACCGGACCCGAATACCTACCTTTTCTACATGGATTCAAAGAACTTATTCGGCGGCACGGTGCGGGAATACTGGAACGGCAAGTGGGTCCTGGTGGGCAGCAAACTGACCGGTCCCGGCGGGTACGTCTTCGGCTAGGAGAACCCCCTCACCGAGTACCAGCACGGCTGGGTGGGGTGGAACAACCTTCCGCTGGACGCATGGGGGGACAACACCTTCTACAAGGTGGAGCTGGATGTCAACGGGACCTTCAAGCCCCTGGACGGCGGGGAGAGGGTCGCACAGCTCAATCCCTGGAACCTTCATAGTGTGCAGTACCTGCCAGGGACCTTCGACACCACGCCGCCCTTCGCCATCAATTCCACCTCCGCCTACATCGGGGGGACGGTGTGGAGCGACGCCAACGCGGACCAGTCCAGGCAGTGGGCGGAGCGGCCCCTGGAGGGCTGCACGGTGGTGCTCACCAACCGCTACGGGTCCAGGGTGGCCACCGCGACCACCAACCGCTACGGCTACTTCTACTTCCAGGGCCTGCAGCCCGGCACCTACAAGGTGTGGGTGATGAGCAAACGCTACTTCAAGCAGGTGGCCCCCTACTACAAGCTCCTCACCTGGCCTCCTTGCGGGTGCGAGAAGGGTCACTACACCATCAGCGCCGTGAAAGGCAAATACTACGAGAACAACGACTTCGGGCTCCTGGACATGAAGGACTCCGTATGGGCCACGCTTTACTACGGCCTGTGGTGGATCGGCCTTTTGCAGTACCAGTTCCGGTAGGAGCTATCGGGCCGTCCGAGGGGTAAAGGCATAAACCTGAAGACCGCAAGGTCACCGGGCCCCGGCCGTGCCGGGGCCCTTTTCCTTTCCCCTGCAACAGCATTTCGGCACAGGCGCTTGGTGAGCGCCTCATTAAAGGCCTGTGCCGGTATACAGTGTCATCAACTTCAGCAGCGAAGGCTTCGGCAAGGCGCTTGGTGAGCGCCTCATTAAAGGCCTGTGCCGGGGCCCTTTTCCTTTCCCCTGCAACAGCACTTCGGCAAAGGGCGAAAGAGGCGGGCGTTCATGGCAGGAAGGAAGCCGTCCATGCCGGAGGTTCCGGCATGGATCCCGATCTTACGGCCTCTTCCCAGGTTTCAAGCGTATGGCTCTGTCCCACCGGCTTCACGAACTCGTAATAGGAGAACCCCGCCCCCACGGTAAGGGTCAGGCGACCCTCCACGGGCGCCACCACGTAGTAGATGAGCGGCCTTCCCGTCGCCGCCTGGAGGACCTCGCCGTAGACCGGGTCGCGGTAGAGGTCGCTCAACCCGCAGGCGCAGGCGTCACGGTCCGACGGGACCTCTTCCGGCCCGTGCAGAGGCAGGGAGGCGATGAAGGAGAGGGTGTCCCCTACCGCCGCAATGGCGGCGTATTCCTCCGCGGTGGGGATCTCGTTGCGGAGCTCCTTTTCCGAGACGCTCTTCAGGGTGAGGAGCAGCCCGTGGAGCGCCTCCAGCCTCTCCTCGCTCTCCGGCTCGGAGAGGCCGCGCTCCCGCAGACCGCGCCGCAGCACATCCGCCAGTGCGGCGAGCTTCCCATAGGCATCGGGCAGGGGCTCCACGTAACCCTTCTCTCCCTGCCCCATCCCCGCCCGCGCAACGTTCTCCGTCCCCGCGCTTCCTGCGACCTCTCCGGGCTCCTGCGCGTCATCCCGCCTCAGCTCCACCCGGAAAGCGAGAAAGGAACAGAGGTTGCGGTCAAGCCACGCCGTCTCCTGCATGAAGCGGGGGTATCCTCCGCCCCGCGGTCCCAGGACCCCGCGCAGCACCTCCTGCCAGCCGCCGTAGAGGTCCACGCGGCTGGGAGCAGTCATTGGTGCTGCGAGCTCCGCGCGCATTTCCGCCAGGCCCTCGCGGTAGGCTTCCGTTCCCTCCCCATAGACCTCCTCCAGGAGCTGCGCAGCCCTATCCGAACCCAGGGCGGCCGGGATGTCGAGTCCCCTGGGAAGCTGCCGTCCCGGCACCTCGTCCGCCACCAGGGCGGGAAACACCGTGTCCTCCAGCCTCTCGCATCTACCGAGGAGGCGGAAGCAAGGGGGGGCCGCACCGCCCGCTTCTCCCCTGCCTCCTTCTACTTCCTTCCTCTTATCCCCCGCTACCCGCGACAGCAGCTCGTCCACGGCGGAATCGTTCTCGAGGTCGCGCAGTGTGAAGCTCCTTCCGAACACTCCGCCCATAATCGGGGCGAGGACGTAGGGGTTGAAGTCGGCGGTCACGCCCGCCAGGAAGGCGTTGACCTGGTAGATGCGGTCCCAGAGGGCGAGGGCGGGCTCCCCGTCCACCTCGGCCACGTGCAGAGCACCCATGAGCACCGCGGCGCGCCTGGCCATGTCGCGCCCCCTCCTGACCTCCTCCGGGTTAGTTCCCTCCTCCATGATGAAGCCCATCTCTCCCAGCCAGGCAACGGCGCGAGAATATCCTTCCATCTCAGACCCGGTCCGGTAGCGACCCTGCGGGCTCAGGCGCCCGTAATCCACCGCGGTGCCGAAAAGAGGGGAGACCGCTTTTTCGCCCCCGCCGCGCACGAGGGCGAGTTCCTCCTCGACGAGGCACGCGGCCTCCGGCGGCATGTCCGCTTCGCAGTCCAGGAGGTCGGCCGCCACCCCCAGGTAAGCCAAGGCCGCCAGTGCCGCCTCGCGCACCGCGCCCTTCGCCTCACGGTACCATCCAAGCACCACCTCCAGCATCCCGTTCACCAGTTTACGGAGATCGCCCACGAGGACATCGCTTTCCAGGTTATGGTGAATACGCGTGCCCAGACAGTGAAAGGCGAACAGGGCGGCGTCCAGGGTCACGAACTTCGCCCCTCCCATCTCCCGGTAAGCGCGGTCGATGCGGTCGTATTCCCCGGGCACCGCGACGAAGGCGTGTGCCGCCAGTGCTTGTCTCGCCTCCCGGTCCGGGGGAGCCGCAGCGGCTCCCGCGACGCCGGAGAGGTCGGCGCTCACCGCGTAGGGGGCGACCCTCGCGGCGGTGGCCGCCGGCACCGGGTAATAGAGGGCGAAGCGGTCCTCCATCACATGCGTGGAGAGCTCGATCCTGGCTTCCCCTCCCCCGCATCCAGCCGGGAAGGTCAGCCATGCCGGCAACAAAGCCGCCAGGACCAGGAAGACAGCCGCTCGATACGCCGGGCGCACTCTCACCTCCATGGGGTCAGCCCCGGACATGGGACATCACAACCTCAACGCTCCCCGCCGGATGCGCCCGCGGCCAGCCTCCTCTACCCCCGAAGAGGCCTCTCAATCCCCGCAGGACCGGCAATAGGTATGATTATAATAATGGATGGCGGCGGTCGGGAGTCATTGGCGTACGATTTATGGAGGACTTCCGAAGCCGGGGAGGCGACGGTATGGTGAGAAGCGAACTGCGATGCACTCTGGAGAGGCGGAGATTTTTGTCCCATGTCCAGGGCTGACCCCATATTGTTGTTGATCGCTGCGGTGCTGTTTCTGTCGGTGCTCCCGGCGGGTTGCGGCGAGACCGGAACGCCCGTGCAGATAGTGGAGCCCGAGACGCCGATCCCCGGTGAGATCCCCGGTCTCTCCGCTGATCAGAGCAGGACGGTGGCGGAATACGGCTATCCCGACCACTTCTTCATCTCCATCGACCCCTACAGCTCGGACCGTGTGGAGCGCTGGACCTATTTCAGGCTGGGGAGAGTGCTGGACTTCGACAACGGACGCCTGTGGGGAGAGGAGCCGGTGGATGACCAGTCGGAGCACTATCCTCCCACCGACCTTCATCCCCAGGACTTCCGGACCACACTCACCCCCGCGGAGGCGACGGCGGCGCTGGGGGAGCCTCTGTTCACCCACGAGGCTGGGGACGGCCTGATGCCCGAGAACACCATCATGGTCTACGAAAAGGCGGTGCTGCTCTTCCGGGGCGAGAAGCTCATGGGAGTGGACACGCAGGTCAGGCCGCCCGCTCTGCCGGTGCCCTGAGGACAAGCGGGGATTAAAGGACGACCGGATGGGAACAATAGGTAATAAACGCCGGTTATCCCCGAGGACACGCGCGGGATAAAATGCCGAGCCGTCGAGGAACGGCGCCGAGACTCGAGCGCGGTGCATGCGGAGCCGGGACATGCCGCAAGTCGGCGTCTCCTTTCGTGAACCGCACCACCCGAGGGCAGGGCGGTCCCACCTGGTCGGCGGGAGGCCGGAGATGCTCGGTAGGGCGTTGAACGAGGGTGGCGAGGAAAATGAGGGGTGCCCACAAATACCGATACGCCCTGTACGGCTTCCTGGTTGGAGCCGGCTTCTGCGGCCTGCTCTTTCTCCTGCACTACCTCATCTCCTCCGGGACGCCCGGACAGCTGCTGCGCGAGTTCCCCGCCGCCGTCGTCCTCGCCTTCCTCAGCCTGCCGCTGTGCCTCCTAGCCGGCTACCTCCTAGGGGCGGAAAAGGATCAGCGCGCCTCCGCGGTGCTCTGGGAGGAGAAATACCGGGAGCAGGAGAAGAAGCTGGAAGGCCACGCCGCCCTCCTCGCCCGCAACCAGGTCTCCAGGCACATGGCTAGGATCGCGGCCCAGGAGATGAAACACCCCCTGACCTCCATCGTGGGATACGTCATGACCCTGCGGGAATACTGGGACAGGCTGGACGACGAGGCGAAGCGCGAGTTCCTGGAGTTCATCAAGGTCTCCTCGTCGCGCCTGGAAGGGATAACCAATGACCTCATGCGCATCATGGAGCTCGGCGCCCATCATCAGAGACCGCACGACGAGAAAGTGGAGGTGGCGGAGATCGTCTCCGAGGTCTGTGCGCTGATGGAAGAGGTCTTCGCGCAGCGCGGACTCAAGGTCGCCCTGCGCTTCCTGGACCGCATCCCGCCCATGTGGAGCGACTCCTCTCTGCTCTTCGACCTCCTCTACAACCTCGTGGACATCTGCATGCGCAGCAGTGAGGACGGCGGCATGGTCTCGGTGTGGTGCTCCCGCCGCGATTCCCGCCTCACCATGCACCTGCGCTGCCACAAATCCTCTCTTAACAGGAGGACTCTGGAGCGCCTGGGGGAATGGCCTCCCGAGGAGAGCGAGGGGGAGGCCGCCACCCTGGGCATGGAATACCACCTCGCCATGACCATGGCGGAGGAACTGGGAGGCGAGCTGAAGATGGACATGGTGGGAGAGAGCGGGGTATCCTTCATGCTGTCCTTGGGAGGTCTCGAGGCCTGTACCGCCAAGAGTTGAGGGAGGACCGCGAACGACGGAGGTGAAGGGCGACGATGGGGATGCGAAAGTGCCGCGGATGCGGGTTTCCCTACTGGCTCAGCAGGCTCATCAGCTGGAACGAGAACGGGACCATCACCATGAAGGCCAATCCCAACTACCGCGTGGTGATCATCGAGGCCGATTTTCTCACCGATCTCTTTTCCCGCATCGAGGAGAGCATGGGCCTTTCCATATCCCACCTCGTCTTCGAGGCCCAGCGCAACGCCGCTGTGGAGACCATCGGCTCCCAGCTGGCCCGCTTTCCCTATACGCTCGGCAGATGGGGGCCTAACCGGCGCCTGGCGGTACAGGCCTTCTGCCACCTCTCTTCCTGGCTAGGCCAGGCCTATGCGAGGCCGCTCCGCTACCGGCCCGGCAGAGGCGGGGAGGCAGTGATCCGCAACCCCTACAACCGGGAGCTCATGGCGGCCATCGTGGTGGGGGCCTTCGAGAGCCTCGAGCGCCGCCCCTTCGAGTATCGCTGGAAAGAACAGGAGGGAAATGAGGTCATTGTGGTGAGGGCTGCCGAGAGCAGGCCGGAGATCTCCCAGCGCATGGCCCTAGAATATCCTCCCATCCTCCCCGGACACTTCTACATGCCCCGCTGTCCCTCATGCGGCGTGCCGCGCGAGCTCGCCCACCTGCGCTGGGACGAGAGGGAAGGCACGATCACCGACACGCGCCGCGACGTGCGCGTGGTCTTCCTAGACGGTTTCGTCCCCAGCGTCGTCTTCCGCGAGCTGGAGCGGGAGCTGGGTTCCGACATCTACCCCCTCATCATCCAGGCCGAGAAGGACTACACCCACCGCCGCCTGAAAGACCTGGGGGTTTCGGGACACCTGGGAGGGGTGCTCCCCAGGCGCGAGCGGGAGAGCATCTACGAGAACGTCCTCGCCACCCTGCCCCCCCGCGGGCAGGGCAACCCGGTGCAGTACGAGTACGGCTTCGAGGGGCTCACGGTCACGGTGGAGAACCCCTACAACGAGCATCTCCTGGCGGGGCAGATGGCCGCCCTATTCGAGGCGGCGGAGGGGAAGGAGGCCGAGATCTCATGGTATTCGCCCCAACCCTCCAGCGTCGTCTTCAACGCCCGGGCACGCGAACGCCAGGGAGCGTAAAGGGGCCGGACAGCCCTCGCCGTCAGCATGCCGTCCGTCGGCGGCCCAATGCCGTTACGGCCACTCCGTGCCGTAGTAGGGACGGGCGTAGGGGGGCGCTTCCCGGTAGAAATAGATGAGGGCGGTGACCCGCTGCCCGCTCTCCAGCACCACCTCCATCTCCCCCTTCTCGAAACCCGCCTCTCTCTCGATGACGTCGATGATGCGGATCATCTCCTCGTAGAGCCCCTCCTGGGGTACCAACAGAACCCCGTTGACGAGCGTCCCGCAGTCGGACCCGGGCTCCACCAGCAGGGGATATCCGAAGGGGGTCTCGTAGAGCCTCCCGGGGATGCAGGCGGGAATGGCCTCCCTCACCGTATGGCTGATGTGGCGGAACATCTTCTCGCCGGGCTTGAGGTTTCCGTAGGCGAATACCGGTATCACTTCCATACCCCGATCCTGCCGCGCCTCTCCTCTTCTGCCTCTCCGGGTATCTTCACTGCGGCGGGATGAGTTTGCCGGGGTTCATGATCTCCGCCGGATCCACGGTCTTCTTCACCGCCCTGATGGTTTCCAGGGAGATGTCGCCCACCTCGCGCCGCATCCAGGGCGCGTGCTCGTAACCCACCCCGTGGTGGTGGCTAATGGTCCCCCCGTATTCCATGATCGCCTCCGAGGCCGCCCTCTTCGCTTTCTCCCATTGCTCCTCCTCCCTCCCCTCCTCAGCCATGGGAGCGAAGAAGGTGTAGTAGAGGGAGGCGCCCTCGCGGTAGGAATGGGAGACGTGACATGCCACCATGCTCTTCCTCCCCTCCTCCTCCAGGGCGGAGCGCAGGGCGCTGCGCACCTCGCCGTAGAGGTGCAGCAGGTTGTCCCAGGTGGTGGCGGTCTCCAGGGTGTCCACCATCACCCCCCAGTTGATGAGCTGCTCGCGGAAATAAGCGGTCTCATGGCGGCTCTTGTACCACTGGCGCCCGGGGCTGGTGCCGAGGTGGAAGCCTCCCAGCTGCCTGCAGAGGCGCAGGATGCCCACCCGCAGGTATTCCACCTCATCGCGCTCGCCCTCCAAGCCCAGCACCATGAAGGCGCCGTCATCGAAGGAGTAGCCCCGGCTGGCCAGCACCTTGAGGGCGGCGTCCTCCGCCTTCCTCTTCCACCTGCTGCCGGTGGTGGAGCGGAAGGCCTGGGCCAGGGCGGTCTCGGTGCGGTCGGAGAGCCTAACGCAGGTGGGGACCAGCCCCTGCTGCATCATCTCCCTGATGGCCGACACCCCCGCGGCGAAATTGCGGAAGATGAGCCCCCGGTAGTCGATAACGGAAGGGAGGGGCCGGATGCGCATGGTCGCCTCGGTGATGACGCCGAAGAACCCCTCCGACCCCACACAGAGCTGTAGCACCGATGGTCCCGCTGCCGTGGAGGGCACCTTTCGGGTGTCGATGACCCCGCGCGGTGTGACCATGCGCAGGGCCAGGACCATGTCCTCGATGTCCCCGTAACCGGTGGACTGCCTCCCGGAAGCGCGGGTCGCCAGCCATCCCCCGAGGGAGGAGTGGTCGAAGCTCTCGGGAAAGTGCCCGAGGGTATAGCCGTGGGCGTTGAGCTGTTCCTCTATCTCTGGCCCCAGGGCGCCCGCCTGGATCACCGCCGTCTGCGAGGTGGCATCGACGCGCAGCACGCGGTTCAGCCTGGCTAGGTCCATGCTGATGACCCCGTCCTTTCCCTCCGCCAGGGGTTCAACCCCACCCGTGACGCTGGAGCCGCCCCCGAAGGGGATGACCGCGAGGTTGTTCTCCTCCGCGATGCGGAGCAGGGCCACCACCTCGCCCTCCTCCCGGGGCCAGACCACCACGTCCACGGGACGCTCCACCCTGCGCTGGCGGAAACGCAACAGGTCGCGGTAGCTCTTGCCCATGGAATGGCTAACGCGATGGAACCTGCCGGTGGACAGGTTTTCCGGCCCGCATAGCTCCTCCAGGGTCCGCATGAGTTCCGCGCCTATGCGACAGGGAGGAAGGTCGATCTCCTCCAGCTGAGGGTCGGTGAAGCGGTCGCAGTCGAGGGCCATTCCCAGGTTTTCCCGCAAGAAGGGCATGATGTTCTCGCGGTTCTCGACGTCGAACCTCTGGTCCAGGTCTCCCCAGCCCCACCAGCGGGACTTCCCCTCCACGTAATCGGACATCGCACCTACCTCCTCGTCGCGCGAGCTCTGACCTCCAAGAAGTATTTTACCCCAAGCGGCCGCCCGAGCAGCCCGGGATTGCCCAGGTGAAAAAGGGGGCATCGTGTGCCGTCTCGGTTGAGACGGTATGGAGGGGCAAGCCGGCCTGGCCTGGACCTCAGGAGGGCAGCTTGAGCTCTTCCGCCCCGGCTGCCTCCGGGGGCAGCTCGATCTCGATGTCCCGGTCGTAGTCGTAGAGGTCCACGCGCATGGAACTCTTCATCTCGCCCACCTGGGGGATCCCCGCCATGGTATAGGCGATCTCCATGCGTTCCGCGAGCCCGCTCGAGGTGTTGATCCACACCTTTATATCGGCATTGAAATCGGTGACCGACTCCTCGGCCATGCGCAGCCAGTCCTCCTGCATATCCTGGCCGCTCTTCTCGATATACTCGCGATACGTCGCCAGGGAGGCGTCGAAAAACTCCTTGCCGAGGCGAAAGGAGATTAGGGCCCTTCCTTCCTTTTCCTCCTCCACCCTGGTATCTTCTGCCAGCTCCGCCATGATCTCCATCTGGTCCGCGTCCACCAGCCCCATGTTCATGTTCTGGGCTTTGTAAAGTCCCAGGTTCATCTTCTGCCACCCCTGGCCCGGAGCGTACTGGTAGTAGGTGTCCCCGATGATGTAGGCCTCCGCCTTGAAGCCTCCCATCTCCACGAACATGTGCTGGCGCATCCCGTCCGGGGCGTTCTGGACGTCCGCGGTGATCGCTATGCTCATGGGCGACGAGGCGGCTCCCATGCCTATCTCGATGTCTCCCTTCATGCGGTAACCCGCGGTGCCTTTCATGGCCTCGGTGGCCTCCTTGAGCAGGGAGAGGGCATCGCCGCCCGCCGAGCCTCCCCCGCAGCCCACGGGCATCCACGCCGCCACCAGCAGAACCAACAACACTGCCGCCGTCTTTTTCATAAGGCCTCCTCGTTACCGGGTCTCCTTTCGCCCCTTAATCATAAGCCGCCGCTTCCCCCTCCTCAACCGCCGCAGGTTCCGCGGCCGCGTCCCCAGGCAGCGGCCGACCTTCATGTAGGTCATAACATGCGCCTCCGGCCCCGGCGGAGAAGGCATACCAGCATCTTCGGCGGCACCGGACACCTGCTAGGCGACCCCGCGGAACGGGGAGGCGCTCGTGCCCTCCGAGGGGCACGGCAGGTTATACGTCGAGCGCGCGCGGTATATAATCAATACGATTAGTCCATTAGCTCAGGAAGGGATGGCGCCGGCACAACATGAGGTTGCCTCATAGGCTTAAAACACCTACATACAGCGTGTTCCTGAGCAGATGTCATAATCGTTTTGATCAATGAGCAAGGAATGCCAGAGGGGGTGAGCGTTGAGGTACGCGGTGTTCTCCGATATCCACGCGAACCTCGAAGGCCTCGAGGTGGTGCTGGAGAAATGCGAGCAGGTAGGGGCGGACACCCTCGTCTGCTGCGGGGACATCATCGGCTACAACGCGGACCCCAACGCCTGCGTGGAACTGGTCCGGGAGAAAGGGGTGCGGTGCATCCAGGGCAACCACGAGCGCGGTCTGCGCGACCTCGAGGCGGGAAGGACCCCCAACATGAACCCGACGGCCATGGAGGCCCTCCTCTTCACGCGGGAGGCGCTCACGGCGGATAACCTCGCCTGGCTGCTCTCCCTACCCGAGGAGGCGGAGATAGGGGGTTTCTTCCGTATCTTCCACGGCTCCCCCTGCGACCCCGACGCATATATCTTCGACTCCTTCGAGGCCGCCTACGCCTTCAAGGCGCTGGTGCACGATTATCCGCCCCCCGGAAACCTGGTCTGTTTCATCGGCCACACCCACGTATGCGCCGCCTATGCCTTCGATGCGGAGAGTCACCGTGTGGCGGAAAGGGGCGTGCGCGGCGGCGAGCTCTTCTCCATCAAGCCGGGGGCTCATTACATGTTCAACGTGGGGAGCTGCGGCCAGTACCGTGGCGGCATCCCCGCCGCCACCTTCGCCCTCCTGGACGGCGACGAGATGACCCTCGAGTTTCATTTCCTGGAGTATGACCTGCGCGCCTGCCAGGAAAAGGTCATCGCAGCCGGGCTGCCTTCCATACTGGCGCAGCGGCTGTCCCTGGGACAATGAGGGGGAGATGGTTTATAATCATGCATATGAAGGACCGGGATGACTTACATAAATTGGCAGCAGAGGGTGATCTGCCCGCGCTGGTGGAGGCCATGGGTCATTCCCAGCCTTTCATGCGGTTCGCCGCCTCCGATCTCCTCGCCGCCCAGGGCGAGAATGCGCTTCCCCTCCTCCTGCAGGCCCTGACGCACGAGAATCCCGACGTGCGCAAGGGCGCGGCCAGGGCACTGGGGATCATCGGAGACCGCAGGGCCGTCAAGCCCCTCCTAAGCCGACTCGAGAAGGAGTCCCCGGGCGTCAGCCAGTTCATCGTTGACGCCCTCGCGGACATCGGGGACCTCCAGGTGGTGGACGACCTCTGCACGGCCACACGCAGCCACAGTCTCTCGCTGCGTTACAGCGCAGTGAGAGCCCTGGGCAAACTCAGGGACCGCAGGGCGATACCCTATCTTGTGGAGGCCCTGAGCGACGCGGCGAGCATCGTACGGTTGCGCGCGGTGGAATCGCTCTCCGTCATGGAGGAGCCCAGCCTTTGGGCACCCATAAGCGAGATGCTCGCGGACTCGTCCGCCGGAGTGCGAGCGGTCGCGGCGCGCTCCCTGGGGGAGATGCACTGCCTGCGCGCGCTGGAAAGCCTCTTTCCGCTGCTCCGCAGCGATATCGAGAGCGACATCCTCGAGGCCGCCAGGGCTCTGGGCAGGATCGGCAGCAGCAAGGCGGTGGAGCCGCTTCTGGCGGCCATGGAACGCGAGGGGCGCGAGAACGTGCTGGCGGCGATCGCGGAGGCCTTGGAGGAGATCCAGGGCGCGGAGGGTGTGGATCAGGGCTGACCGACGGCGCCGGGGGCGAGATGGGGTGTTGCCGGGATCCCCGCTCGAATCCCCAGCCTTAAGGCTTCAATAAAAGGGAAAACCTGTAGGGCAGCGAATTATCTCATGTAAGAAGCGGGGTAACCAGAAGGAGGTGAGTCATGAACAAGGCGGAACTGATCGAAGCCGTGGCCAAGGACGCCAAGTTGAGCAAGAAGGACGCGGGAGCGGCCGTCGATGCGATGGTCAACATCGTGACCAACGCGCTCAAGAAAGGCGACAAGGTCACCCTGGTCGGTTTCGGGACCTGGGAGGCGCGCAAGCGCGCTGCCCGCAAGGGCATCAACCCCAGGACTGGCGAGGCCATCAAGATCAAGGCAACCAAGGTCGTCTCCTTCAAGCCCGGCGCGGCGCTGAAGTCGGCCGTAGCGGGAAAGAAGTAGGTAGGGCTGTTTTCGGAGAGTCGCACCCTTATTGAAGCCTAGAGCCGCCCCTTCGCGGGGCGGCTTTACTCTGCCCTGGCCGGGATATACCGGTGCACAGCCTTCAACTCCAGGCGATCCGGTAATGGACCCAGGATATGATCCCCAGGGTATCCCTTGCCTTTTTGCCGACCCGAAGACATAATATATTGGCGTGCGCCCGTAGCTCAATTTGGCAGAGCAGGGGACTCTTAATCCCAAGGTTGAAGGTTCGAGTCCTTCCGGGCGCACCACTGTCTATGATCTCCAGCGGACACGGGCGGCCTCACAACCTACCACCTCCGGCCTGGTCAGCAAAGCATACAGACGGCCCCGAGCGACGAGGACAAAGGGGTGCGCGTGAACGCCCTCGAGTCCCTGGGCGAAATGGGGGAAGCATCGGCGGTGGGGCCGCTGCTGGCCTGCCTCAAGGACAGGTCGGGCAACATCTGCGCCGCGACCGCCGTGTCCCTGGGAAAGATCGGGGAACCCCGCGCCCAACAACCCCTTTTCGAGGCGCTCGACGATACCAGGCCCCTGTTGCGGCCCTTCGCTGTGGAGGCGCTGGGTTTCGTGGGCAGCGAGATCGCGGTGGACCACCCAAAGAAGGCGCTGAAAGACTCGGACGTCTATGTACGGAAGGAGGCCGTCCGCGCCCTGGAGAGGCTGCGTAGGAGAGGGATACGTGTGGACCAGGAATACGGGGGTTATCCCTTTTTCTTCCTCGCCTTTCCCTCCATGATGGCCAAGCCCAGGTCCACCACCCGCTCGAAGGGCTCCTCGCGGTCCTCTCGCAGCAGCATGCTCATGGCGCCGCCGGGACAGGCTCCCGCGCACAGGCCGCATCCCAGACACCTGTCCCGGTCCACCGCCGCGGCATCCCCCACCTCCACTGCGCCCACCGGGCAACGCTCCACGCATTCCCCGCAGCCGGTGCAGGCGTCCGCGTCCACCGCGGCGCAGAAGACGGCGTTGAGGAACCTGTGCTTGTCCATGCCCAGCTTGGTGATGCCCTTCATGGAGGCGCAGCAGCAGGGACAGCAGTTGCACAGGTTGGAGAGGTGCCGGGTGTTGACCCCGGCGTGCACCAGGCCGGAACGGTCGCATTCCTCGAGGATGCGTATGGCTTCCTCGGCGTCTATGCGGCGGCCGATGCCGTTCTCGATATAGTACTCCGCCGCAGCCCCGAAGCTGAGGCAGGTCTCGCGGGGATGATCGCATGCCTCTCCGGTCAGCTCGGCTTCCTTGCGGCAGATGCAGTCCGCCACCGCGATCACCCTCGCCGCACGCACCTCCTCGATGAGGTCGAGGTAGGGATAGAGGGTGAGGTCCGCTTCCACCGCCTCGGAGATGGGCAGGACCTTGAAACCGGGGACGTCGCTCGCCGCCATCTCCTCCCGGTAGGCGGTGTCGTAGTATTCGCGGTAGAGGGCGGCCAGCTCGCCGTCCATACGCTCCACCGAGTACTCGTAGAGTCCGATCATGAAGGGGGCGGTATTGTAGAGGGTGCGCCCCCCGCGGCGGACGCGGTAGACCAGGCCCTTCCTGGACATCGCCTCCAGCGCCGCCTCCAGGGAGCACGCGTCCACGCCGGCGCGTTCAGCCACGCTCGCGGCCTCCTCGGGCAGCGGGGAGAGCAGCATGGCCGTCTCCGCCTCCTCGGGGGTGAACAGCCGTTTGAGTATCTCGATCTCCACGCCGGAAGCGGTGGCCGGGAATCCGAGGGGCAGGCGGTCCAGGAACTCCCTCAAGCGGTGGTAGACGTCATCTCCCACTCTCTTCCCTTTCTCTCATAAGACCTGCACCACCAGGGCGAAGGGCTGGGGGGAGAAGGGGACGTTCCAGGCCGATAGCTCGATGCGGTAATCTCCAGGCCTTCCCTTCACCTCCACCACCACCCTCTCCACGTTGTTGAGGGGGTCTCGCGAGCTCCTGCCATTGGGATAAAAGACCTCCCCGCCGGGACCCACCACCCTGAGGTCGAGGTCGTTAACGAGGTGCAGCCTAGCCTCCGGCAGGGAAGGGTGATCGGACCAGGCCAGGGTGACGAGCAGCCTCTCTCCCTCGGTTACGTCCACGCTGTACACGCGCTCATCTCCAGGACGCAGTCCCTCGCGGTCGTCCACCACCTTCAGCCAAGAACCGGCTTGCCTGAAGGCGCCGAGGTCCAGCCTCCCAAAACCTTCCACCACATTGGGAGCCGGTGGGATCTCGGGGTCGTCTCTCCCGTACTGCCCCGGGCTGAGTTCCACAGCGCCGTTGACAGCGAAGGCCTTGAGCAGCGCGGCGGAGGGCTCTTCGCCCAACGCCCTCGCCAACACCGGACGCATGGCCGCCACCGCCGCGGCCGCGCGCGCCGCCGCCACACTGGTGCCGTAGGCCACCCACCATCCCGGGTCCTCGCCGGGGAGCAGTCCCGGAGCGGAAACTGCGCCTCCCGATGCGGGGACGGCGATTCCCGTGGCCGTCTCCACCAGGTCCGGCTTTATGCGTCCGTCCCGCGTCGGGCCGCGCGAGCTGAAAGCGGCCATGCCGCCGCCCGCACCCACGCATACATCAGCGCACAGGGGCTCCGACGGGAAACGGCCGGAGAACCTCCCCTCGAAATCGCCATAGGCGGGGTACCTTTCTCCCGCCAGGCCAGCTCCCGTGCCCTCGCATCCCCCCACGCTGAGGACGTTCTTCGCCGTCGCTCCTCCGAGGAGGGAGCCCTCGTCCACCCGTCCGTCGCCGTCGGCGTCCGTCCCCTCGTTGCCCGCCGCCTCCACCAACACCATCTCGGGATATTTCCACACCAGCGCGTCCCTCTGGGAGGCGAAGATCCCGTACGCCCCCAGGGATTCCCGGCCTTCGGGCACGCTGCCGCAGAGGAAAGCCCGCGCGCCCTGCGCATACGCGCCCTCGAGCATCCCGAAAAGGCTGAGGGGTTGTGGGGGGCAGGAGAGGCCGTAGCCCACGGCGTAAACGATGAGCCGCGCCGCGCTCCGCGATCCCATGCCCGCCTGCAGGCTGCCCGCCTCCACCAGCGCGCTGGCGGTCGCCGTGCCGTGACCGCATATATCCACACCGTCGTCTCCCCGCAGGGATGTGACCGCGGCCACGGAGGCGGCGAGGTAGGAAGGCAGTCCCTCCATGCCTCCCCGCCCCAGCCCGGTATCACACAGCCCCACTGCCTCCCCGCTCTCCAACTGCGCCCGGGATCCCCGCGAGGATCCGGGAACCCCACGGCATGCCTCCCGGAAGGAAGAAAGAGTCCCGGCTCCACAGAGCTCCAGCCATTCCACCGCCTCCGAGGCGGCCACCTCATGCAGTCTCTCCGCAGGCATGCGCAACACCACCGACGCGCACCAGTCGTCCGCCGCGGCTCCCAGTACCTCCAGGGAGGCGGTGGTGAATTCTTCCAGGCAACCTTCCAAGAAACGGGGAGAGAACAGCATCGCCAGCACCACCACCTCCCCTCCCTGGCACAGGCGCAGCTGCAGCGCCGGCGAGAGCTTGAAATAAGGTTGGTAGAGTCCGTGCCACCGCAGATCGCCCACCTCTTCCAGGCGCGAGAACGTCTCTCCGTTCATGCCCACGAGGAGGGTGTTGTAGGGGAGGTAGCCCCTGATTTCCGCGCCTATGCTCCGCAGGTCTTCCACCCATGCCTCTTTTATGGGCCCGTCGAACTGGAGGAGGTACGGCGCCACCGCCCGGGAAGGATAACCGTCCACCACGAAGCGGGGCGGCAGGTGTCCCGGGTCATAGACATCGGGGTAGATGGCCCCGTTGAGCAGGAGCACCGGCAGTTGCAGGGGAGGATTGCCGTTTTCTCCCCGCGCCGAGGCGCACGGAAGCATGCCTGCCGAAAGGAGCACCAACGCCGCCAAGGCCACCAGACGTTTCACCACCGCCGCCGTTCCTCCTTGCCGGCCATCGCTCCTCTTCTCCGTCCTCCCGTTCCCGGCCGCTCAAGGGGCGGAGCGCCGCCGCCAAGCCCTGGCCTCCCGCACCATCGCCTCCAGGTTGGCCAAGGGGGTGTCGTATGGCACGTCGCACCCGGTGGAGAGGATGAAATTGCGCATCCCGGCGGTATGGCGCAGGAGCCTCCTCACCTCCCAGCGCACGTCCTCCTCCGTCCCGCGCCACAACACGCGCCGGGGGTCGATGTTACCCATCAACACCAGGTTGTAGGGCACCCGGCCCGCCTCACGGACCAGGTCCACCTTCGCATCCAGAGCGACCCCCTCCACGCCCGTCAGGGAGAGCGTCTCCAGGAGGTGGGCGGAATCCCCGCAGATATGCATCATGCTTATCGCCCCCGAGGAGCGGATGATGGCCGCCAGTCCGCTCACGAACGGCCGGTAGATCCCGTCGTATTCCCGCTCCCTCAGGGCGCTGGAGGCGGGATCCACGATCATCACCAGGTCCACCCGGTGGGCCAAGGCTGCCGCGTATCCGCCCACCACCTCGGTGGCAAAGCTCAGGGGCTTGACGAGGCCGTCTCCCAGGAGCACGAGGTCCAGAAGCTCCTCCGCTCCCAGCAACTGGGCGAGCAGGGTGAAGGGGCCGGTGACAAATGTGCCGGTGATCCTCCCCTCCCCATCCGCCAAGGCCTCCGCGGCCCGCAGGAAAACGGGCATGCGGGCCGCCTTTTCGGGGTCCGGGGGTCCCAGCTCGTAAAAGCGTTCCAGCCTGGGCAGCTTCTGGTCCTGGAGGCTTGGCGGCTGCCGTGGGTGGAAGTCCACTCCCAGCCCCATGGCCTCCGCCTCCACCGTGAGGTCGAGCAGGGTGAAGACGATGTCCGGCCGCAGCCTCTCCTCGAGCGCTCGTACCGCCTCAACCTGCGCCTCCGCGTCATGCAGCGCCTCATGCACGGAACGCCCGCTCAGCCGCACGCCCGGATAGCCCGCCAGGGGCGCCACCAAGCGGCCGCTCCTGCTCATCACCAGATCAAGGAGATTCATCCCCTCTGATCCCTTCCCCAGGTTCCCGTCTCTCCGCGGCCCACCTGCCTTTTCACTCTTGAGACCCCCTCGACGCCACCGGTGCAAGACGGGGTCGAGGAAGACCGTTGTGCTCGCTCCGGTGCAGCCCTCACCGTACCTAAACCATTATACCCGCAACCGCGCCACGGGAGCCGGAAAGGGGCCGGAAAGCCCCGCCGCGACACCCGTCGCCGAGACCGGCGGCACGGCCGTCCATGGGCGGCCGGGGGTATCGGCAAGGCACGGATGAAAGGGAGCGTGTGTACGAAACGCGGCCCTCTCGGCGTCTCGGGGCGGGACACACCTCTTATGGCGGCTGAAGGCCAGAAACGCCCCTTACGGCAGAGCAGGGCATTGGATGATGCTGTCGGGCGAGGACTCCTGAGCGCCCGAGACGGCATGCAGCCGTGGATCACCGCTGCGACGGCGATGTCGGAAACGGCGGTATAGAGGGGATGCGGGCATCGAATGCGAATACGTCACCACGGCGCCCCGTATGTGCGCGGCGGCGGTCAGGCGCTGTGGCGGAGGCCTTGGCGCAGGATACCCCGTGGCAACCTGACCTCCTTGGGCACCGCGCGCACCTCGTGCGCGTCGAGATGCATGCGACCGTTGCGGCGGCAATGCCCGCAGAAGAAGGAGCCGCGCGGCATGCGCGCGCCGCACAGGGGACAGTACACACCGCCCTGGGCGAAGGGAAAGCCATAGCCCTTATGCGTACCCATCTCCACTTCCTTTCATCGTCCGTATACGCTATCCACAACGCCCACACCGGCCGCTTATCTACACCACCCTATATTGCCTTTTCCGTCTCCCCGTATAATTACCTGAAGGGTTGGTGCCGGCGTGCCGTAAGGGGGATATCCCGCGGGTGACGGGTGGGAGAGACGACGGGGCTCCGCGAGCCGGGGCGGAGAGAGACGGGTTACGGTCAGGAGAACCCGGGTGATGCCGGAAGAGCCTGAAGGGACCGTTCGCATCATCCACACCCCGCCCGCCGCCATCATCGCGCGCGACGGGGATCCCGGCGAGAGGAGCGAGGGAGAAAGGCCCCGGGGGCGGCTTGGGGAAGTGCCCGGGAGATGAGGGGGAAGGCGGGTAACCGGAATGTTCCGCGCCGCCGTGAGGCGGAGAACCGGAAACGAGAGGGATTCATGGGGAGAAGATGCTCCGAGGGATCGAGGCGATGCGTATCACCTGAAGCTGCGGGAGGCCGTGAAAGGCTCCGCCGCGGGTGGGGCTCGGCCTTGGTAGCGGCGGGCTGCCTCCTCTGCATCCTCTCCGCCCTTTTCCTTCCCTGGGCACGCGTCGCGGTGACCTGGAAGAGCATCCTCTTCAACACGGACGTGGACCTGGGCATATATACCTTCAAGCTCACGGAGAACGCCTGGTTGACGGCGGCCTTGGTCGCCGTGGCCTGCCTGGGGCTTGCCGGACTGGCATGGAGGCGAAGGTCGGGGACGGTCGCGCTCGCCGTCTCTCTGCTCCTGCTCGCGGGCTGCATCGCTTACCTGGCATCCCTCCTGTGTGAGGCCCTTGACTTCCTGGGTCTGTACGAGCGCCTGCTGGAGTTGGTCCGCGCTCTGCCCCTCATCGGCCAGGCCGCCGAGGTACTGGTCAGGGAGAGGCTCGCCGTCCGGGCCCTGCCCCACGCGGGCGGCTTCGTCTTCGCGGCCGGCGTGGCCCTTGTCCTCGCGGGAGGGCTGCTGTTGCGTCTCCGGGGCGTTCACGGAAAGACCGCCGCCTTGGACGGGGGCGGGGATGTATAATAGCGCCATGAAGGTGGTCCACTACTCGGAAGTACCGGCCGAAGACCCCGGCGGCGATACCCGCGGCGTGAGGGTGAGGTGGGTCATATCCGCGGAGGACGGGGCGCCCAACTACTACATGCGCGTGTTCGAGATCGAACCCGGGGGATTCTCGCCCCTCCACCGCCATGCGTGGGAGCACGAGATCTACATCCTCGCGGGGGAAGGCGAGCTGGTGGGAGAGGACGGGCGCCGCGGCATAGGTCCGGGGACCGCCGTCTTCATCCCCGGAGAAGAGCTACACCAGTTGAGGAACCCCGGCGGGGAGGTGCTGCGCTTCATCTGCACCATACCTTCCACAGGCTCCTGAACCGCCCTACTGCCTGCGCGCATGTATGTCGAGGGTGACCGGGACCAAGGCTCGCCCCCGGTGAGAAAGAGGGGTTCAGGGTTCCTGGAGGAGGTCATCGCCCTCCAGGATATGGATGACCTCCAGGCAGTCCATTACCATATCCTGGTATTTTCTCTGTTCCCATCCCAGGTATCCCACGGGACAGCGCACCGCGCGCACCCCCTCCACCAGCAGGTCGCGCTTGTCGTGTATATGGCCCGAGATGGAGGTGCTCACCTTGGGGTGAGCCAGGAGTATGTTGCCCGTGTCCCGGGAACCGGGGAAGGGCACGCCCTCCACCGTGAGCTCGTCGAAGGGCGGGTAATGCGTGACCACCACGATCTCGTTCACCCCGGGATCGCCTGCCAGCACCTCTATATCCTGGTCCAGGCGCAGATTGAACTCTCGTGCCACCTCGCTGTCGGGCCTCCTCGCCAGCGAAGGCACCCCCTCCATCATCAGCGAGATGTCTCCCCAGCAAGCCCAGCGCATGTCGTTCCAGACGCTGTCCAGGAGGTAATGGTGCTCCCTGGGAAACGCCGCGTGCTCCTCCTTGCCGCCCTTGCGGTCGTACCAGCCCACGCTCCCCGCGAAGCCGACCCCACGCAAGGTCACCGGCTCCATCCACAGGGGCACGAACCCGTTGCGCCTGCAGGCATCGGGCAGGTAGAAGAAATATTTCTCGTAGGAATCGTGCCCCAGCTCCTGCATCTCCTCGGAAAGCACCCAGATGTCCTGGTTGCCGGGGACGAACAGCTTGAGGCAGCGCAGGGAGGAGAAACAGTCCAGCGCGTATTCCAGGTCTCCGAGCTCGGGGCTCACGTCACCCGCGATCACCAGCACGTCCGGGTCCACCACCTTCAGCACCTCCACCAGGTAGGGGACGAGCTCCCAGTTGCGCTGGGAGATATCCACGTGCAGGTCGCTGGTGTAGGCGATCCTCAAATGCAGCACCCCCGATCGCGAGGCAACGTCATCTCTATATTAAAGCAAAGCGGCCGGTCATATGAAGGCAGCCCCCGAGGGCGTCCCCCATCCGTCCGTCGCGCCGGGGGCGCCCGTGGGGAGAGGCTCCGGCTTTTTCATCTTCGCAGCGGCGAAAAGAGGATATGGGTATGACGAGGCCCAGCGGAAGCGCACCGCCGGGAAGCCGACAGGGTTAGGACACCCGAAAAACCGGCTTCCGCCGTCAGGCCCTCGCCGCCTCGCCTCTGGAGGCGCCGCCCTCCATGCCGGGCTGGGGCAGGTGTACGAGAAAAGTGGAACCCCTGCCGTGCTCGCTCCTCACCTCGATGCGTCCGCCCTGCGCCTCCACCAGGCGGCTGACGATGTACAGGCCCAACCCCATACCCTTCACGGAACCGCCCCCGGCTTCCCCCACGCGCCGGAAGGGCTGGAAGATCAGTTTCATGTTCTCCTCGCTGATGCCCTGTCCCTCGTCCCGGACCCCCAGCACCGCCTCGCGGGCGCCGCGGCGCGCGAATACCTCCACCAGGGAACCGGGGGGCGAGTATTTCAGGGCGTTGTCCATGAGGTTGAAGAGCACGATCTCCAGCTTGTCGCGGTCGGCGAAGATCCTCTCCGCTCCCGGCTCCAGCCTTATCTCCAGCGCGTGCCGCGAGGAGCGCGCCTGGAGTTCTTCCCGTAGACCCGCCAGCAGCACCCGCAGGTCCACCTCCTCGGTGACCAGGGAGAGCTTGCCCGACTCCAGGCGCGATATCTCCATCATGTTCACCACGCTGCGCCGCAACCTGTCCGCCGCCTTCACCAGTTTGTTGGCGACCTCGCGGCTCTCCTCCGCGTCCATGCTCTCTCCGTAGTCCCGCATGACCTCCGAAAAGCCCATGATCAGGGTGAGGGGATGGCGGATCTCGTGGGAGGCCATGTTGATGAGGTCGGTCTTGGCCTTGACCCTTTCCTCCTGCACGCGGCACATCTCCTCCAGCAGGCGTATGCGGCTTCGCATGGCGTCGTGCTGCAGCGGCACCCCGACGTAGGCGCCGACCATCCCCGCCGTCCGCTCCAGCAGCGCCTCCTCCTTCGCCCCGAAGGCGGCGCCGCGGGAGCTTCCCGCCAGCATCACGCCCTGGAGGTCCTCACCCCTGAGGTCCAGGGCCATGTAGGAACGGATCCCCTTCATGGCCAGCTCGTCCTCGCCTGGGCCGCGCAGGAAGGAGTTGAGGTTGTTGCGCACCAGCCTGCCCGCGCGCGAGACGGTGAGCATGAGCGGCCCTCGGGGGTCGAGTAGCTCCTCGAAGGCTCCGTTCTCCTCCCTCTTTCCCTTGAGCAGGGATACCCTCCTGATGCCCGCCTTCCCGAACACGGAGACCAGGAGCAGGTCCAGGTCCATCCGCGCGGCCAGTTCATCGTAGAGGACGTCGCACATGTCCTCGAGGGTCCGCGAGGACGGCAGGCGGCGGAATATCCCCAGCAGGGACTCGCTCTCGGTGAGGGTATCCTCCAGGATCATGCCCTCGCGCCGGGATTCCAGGGCGGAGACTGCCTGGCCGGCGAGGAAATGCGCCAGACGGCGGTGAAACTCCTGGAAGTATTGCTCCTTGAAGAACTTCTCGAAAACCAGCGCGCCGAACCTGCCCCTGCGCCCGATGAGGGGAACCGCTATGTAGGAGCGCATCGCGGCCTCTCCGCCGTCCTCTTCACGCCGCTCCGTGCCGCACACCGCGTGCCCCCGCTCCAGCGCCGAGGCCATGCCCTCGCTGGAAATAAAACCCAGATCGTCCTCCAGCGCGCCCTCCGGGGCGTCCACCGCCCCCCTGAGCGCCCCCCCGTCCTCGTCGTAGACCATGATGGCGACGCGGTCGCAGCCCAGGAGTTTCCTGCCGCCGCGCGCTATGACCCGCAGAGCCTGTTCGGGCTGGGAACAGGCGGCGAGTTCGTCCTCTATCCCCGTCAACGCCTCCAGGGCGGCGCGGTACCCCTCGGCCAGGGACCTGCCGGCCAGCCCGCGCGCCAGTCCGAGCACGGCCGAGGCCAGGGGCTGGAGGGATTCCATCTCCGCCCTGGTGAGTTTTCTCTCCTGGCGCAGGTAGAACCCGTTCACCAGCGCCGACGCGCCTTCGCGCGCCGGCACCAGCAAGAGCACCAGGTCCTCCAGGACCGCCTGGTCGTAGGCAGGCATCTCCCGCAGAGCGGGGTTATCCGGCTTCACCACCGCCATGCGTTCCAGATGCTCCGCGACGCGTTTCACCCCCGCGGTGTTCGCGAAGAGGGCCTCCCCGCCGTACACCGATTCCGCGTACCAGCGGAAGTCCTCCATCACCTCTTCGCCCCCGGGTTCGCGGAAATAACAGAAGGCCATGGCCGCTCCCAGCTCCGCGGCCAACATGCGCAGCGCCGCGGATAGGAAGTCCTCCAAACAGGCCGCCGCGGCGGGAAGGCGTGAGAGCTGTTCCACCAGGGCGGGGAAATCCCATTTCCCGCCGCGCCCCGGCTCCGCCCCTCCCGCGGTCTCCGACTCCCCCGCGAAAAGCTCGCCCAGCTTCCCTGACAGCTGTACCAGCAGCTCCATGTCCCTGGGCTCCATGGCCGCATAGACCCTTCCGAAGAGGGTGAGCAGGCCTACCAGCCTCTCGCCCCGGAAGATGGGGGTGAGGAGGAAGCTCTTCACCTGGTTGGCGTGGAAATAGGGCTTCACCCCCGGGAAGAACTCCGCCACGCGCCCCGCGTCCAGGCTGAACTCGCGCTCCTCCGTCCGCCGCATGGCCTGCAGCAGCTCCGCAAGGCGGTTCTCGAAGAGGTGTTCGATGATCTCGGTCATCCCTCCCCATCCCCGGGAGGCCACCAGCACCGCCCGGCTCTCCCCGCCTCTCTCCTCCATACGGTGTACGGTACCGCCGTCCACGTTCAACAGCTTGATGAGGAGGTCCAGCCCCAGGGAGGCGGCGCGCGCGGGCTCGATGCGAGTCGAAAGGTATTCGGAGAGCACGCCCGATTCCGGCGCCTGCTGTTCCGCGGTCGGGCGCTCGGCCTCCTCCCCGTCTCCGGACGAGAGCAGCTCCAGCAGCTTTTCCAGCACCGCCCCCACGGCGGCGGTCCTGAAGGACTGCTGGTCCGGCAGGGCGGCGCCGGGAGGGATCACCACCAGCAGCACCGCCCTGAGCATGCCACGGCTCCTGACCGGGAAGAGCAGGAGGGTCTCGCCCGCGTCCATGCACAGGTCCTGCAGGCCCAGTTCGGCCAGCCTCTCTCTCTCCATCACGGCGTAATGCCGGGCCGGCTGCGCCTCGATCCAGTCCGCCGCCAGCAGCACGTCCTTCATGCCCTCGCGCTTTTCCGGGGGCACTCCCCAGCCCATGCTGAGCTCTAGGAACGGCGAGAGATCGCGCCGCACGAAGAGCGCCGCCCTGGTTCCTCCCAACGCCTCGACGATCACCCCGAGAGCCTCCTCCACGGAGAATCCCTGGGAATAGCGCTGCAGGATATCCCGGTACAGGTCCACGGCCTCTTTCAAGTCCATTCGCCCCTCCCCTTCCAACTTCGAGGGAATCATCGCGACATTTCCACTGCATCACACAGCGGCGGAAACGAGGTTTCCGCCCGCGGAAATGTCCTCTTATAGTATTTCGCCTGCCCTCATAAAATCCTTCCCGCAAACGACCGGGCTCAGCGGCGTTCGGATAACCTCCCGCGGGGTTTCTCAAGGGCGGGACACCCGCGCTTGGCGGCGAGTTCACGGCGCTTTTCGGGCCATAAGCCCGGCGGCACGGGCAGCAGTGGGATGAGCCCGCGCGCCCCCCAAGGGACGCCGTGACTCACCGGCGCCGGAAAGCCCTCTATCCCACCACCGGCCTGCGGCGTGCGGCGGCACTTATGGAAAGGATGGCCAGGATGAAGAGGAGGGAGAGGATCCCCGCCACCACCCAGCTCTTTTTCGACCCCTGATGGTAATTATAGGAAGGAGGAGTCTGGTAGATGAATGCGAGGCCGTTCTCGGCCCCTTCCGCCCGACCCAGTATGTGGTCGAACTCCTCCCCGCGCTGTTTTATCGCCTCCAGCTGGGATTCCGTGAGGTAAAGCCGGGCCAGGTTGCCCGCCAGTCCCTCGTACATGGCGTTGATGCCCTCTTCCGAGATCCTCCTCAGCCCCGACTCCACCTGGTCGGCGCCGTAGAGAAGGGTGTCGGGGGTGGTGGTGGAGCCCAGCCCCGAGACGGCCTCCCCCAGCCCGGAAGAGATCATCATCAGCCCCTCCTTGAGGCCGGGGTTGTTCATGTCGCCGCTGGAAAGGCCGGCCTTCATGCGGTACAGGCCATGTTGCACCTGGGCCATGGCATAGAGCAGGGTGTTGGGAGCCCCCTCCGCGCCGATCCCGGACTTCATCAGCTCCAGGCCGTTGCCCACCTGAGCGAGGGCATAGAGTAGGGTGTCGGCGGTGCTCTCGCTGCCTATGCCCTCCTTGATCTGCATGAGCCCGTCCCCCATGGCGGACATGGCATAGAGCAAGGTCTCCTCCTTGTTTGCCGACCCTATCCCCTCTTTCATGAGCTTAAGCCCGTTCTCCACCTGGGCCACGGCGTAAAGGAGAGAGGGGTTGGTGGTGGGGTCCCCTATGCCGCCGCGGATCTCGTTCAGCCCCTTCTCCACCTCGTTCACGGCGAAGAGCAAAGAGGGGTTCTGGTCGATATCCCCGATGCCGCGCTTGAGCTCCTCCAGTCCGCCCCTGATCTGGGCGGCCGCGTAGAGGAGCTTCTCCTCTCCCCCTATGCCTTCCCTTATCTCCTGCAGCCCCTTGCGTATCTCGTTGATACCGTACAGCAGGGTATCCTTTGTTTCCGGGGATCCTATGCCCGCGATCATCTCTTCGATGCCATCCAGCATCATGCCCAGCCCGTAGTGCATGGAGGGATCATCGGGGTTGGTGCTCAGGATCAGGCCCCGCTCCAGCTGGTCCACGATGGGTCCGGTCCAGAAGGCCAGCACCCTGATGAGCTCAAGGCCCGACCACAGCTCGCTGTCCACCGAGGTCTGTGAGTACATCTCCGCGATGCCGCCTTTCAGCTCCTTCAGCCCCTCGAGCAGGCCGGGATTGGAGGGATCCCCACTACTCACACCCTCTCCGATCTTCGAAACGCCGTAAAGGAGGGTGTCGGGGGTCGCCTCCGAACCGATGCCGGCTAGGATCTGCTGCAGGCCGTCGGCCATGGCGGCGATGCCGTAAAGGAGGGTATCGGGAGTTCCCGCTGAACCTAAACCCCGACTTGCCTCCTTGAGGCCTTCCTTCATCTCCTTCATGGCGTAGAGGAGGCTGGGGTTGGCGCTCGCGTCGCCTATCCCCGCCTTTATCTGCTTGAGGCCTTTCCGCATCTCATTCATGGCGAAGAGGAGGGTGTCCTGCATGGCTGCGTCCCCGATGCCCGCAGCCATCTCCTCCAAGCCTGCGGTCGCCTGGCCTACGCCGAAGAGGAGGGTATCGGGGGTATCGCTGGACCCTATGCCCGCAGCCATCTCCCGCAGCCCCTGGCTCATGGCGTTGATGGCATAGAGGGCGGTGTTGGCCACGTCGGGACCGCCGATACCTCCCAGCATGCTCATGAGGCCCGCGGAGGCGGCGTCGATAGCGTAGCTCAGGGTATCGGGGGTGCCCGGGCTGCCGATGCCCGCCACCGCTTCTTCCACCCCGGGGATGAGCTGCTCGTCCATAGCCGCTTTGGCCTCGGGCAGGCCGGCGGACATCTGCTCCAAGCCGTCCTTTATGGCGTGCACACCGTAGAGGAGGGTGTCCTCCGTATCCGCGGTCCCCAGCCCCTCCTTGATCTGCTTCACCCCGTCGAAGAGCATTTTCAACCCGATGACGAACTCGGGCAGGGTATCGCGCTGGTTGGTCTGGGGGAAGATGAAGTTGGCCGACAGCACCAGGGGGGGCATGCTGAAGTTCTTCACGTCCGCCTCCACCCATATGGTGTGGCTCTCCTCCGTGGCCGGAGGGAAGAGGGGTATGGACCAGCCCACCTGGTAGTGCTCCGGCAAGGTCACCACCACCCCCGTGGGATCAGCCTTGAGGTTGAAGAACACCTGGTTGTCGAAATACCAGTCGTAGGGGAGGATGACCAGAGGAAGATAGGTCTCCACCTCCTCGCTCTTGATCTCCCCCGTCTCGGGATCCTCGTATTCCAGGGTCCGCTTCTCCTTGCTGGTGTTCTTCATCCGCAGATAGAGCTTGAAGTGGCCGTCCTGGCCCGTCTTCTCGTTGGGGTCGGAGATGATCTCGCCGTTCCACTCGTAGATGTATTCTATGTCCAGGGGGATGCGCATCCTGACTTCCCGCACCTGCTCCTCGCCCATCATCACGGAGCTGAGGTAGTTGGCGTTCCCCTTCACTTCCAGCCCTTTCCAGACCAGGTAGTCTCCGTCCACCGTGGGGGTTGTGAAGCCCTGTACCCCCTGCCATTTGCCTCCTTCTTCCAGGGCCATCGCCTTGCGCACGTCAACGCTGCCCTCGCCCTTGAGCCCGAAGAAGGTGATCACCCGCCCCTTCTCGATGGCGCCCTTGTGGTTGGTCTCCAGGATCACCGCCTCCGAGCTAAGCACCTCGATGGCATCCTCCCTTGTGTCCGCGCCGGCCGCGGGAAAGGCCGCCAGCAGGGAGAGGGTGAGTATGGCCGCGAAAAAAACGCCTGCGCAGGCCTTACCCCATCTACGTATGCGCCTCATCTCCATCACCACCCCTCACTCCGCCGCCGGGACTTCCGCGGCCTTGGACCTGGAGAGCAGGAGGGCGTCCAGCACCGCCGCCAGCAGCAGGCCCACCAGGAGGGAGAGCACCGTGCCCACCAGGGTGGTGATGGCG